>CANHGT010000006.1 GCA_947460385.1 Alphaproteobacteria bacterium | reverse complement strand
GCCTATTTTGAATATTTTAATCATATTTATGCTATTTACACCATGCTCTCTGTTTTTGAATATAACATCAATATACATCATTTTTCTTTTTTGCTTAGTAGCAATTGTGGTAAGAGCCACATTGGTTAAATTGTAGTTTTCAGGAATAAACGGCAAAATTTCAGCAACCGTAGCTACTTTCATTATTCTAAAAGGACAATTAGCATCTTTAACAAACGTCCAAAAAATTAATAAAAGAACTTGTGGTAAGAAGCCTAAAAAATCCATCTTCTCTAGTAACCCTACGCCCTAGAATAAAATCGTAATTTAATCTTTTATCATATAATTGCCAAAATATATTACTATCAATCTGATTATCAGAATCTATTTGAAATATATATTCATAACCATGTTTAATGGCATAGTCATAACCAAATCTAATGGTTGCACCATGTCCACTATTATTTTTCTTTACTAATTCTATATTACATAAATGCTTTAAAGACTCTATTTTCTTTACAGTGCCATCTTTAGAACCATCGTCAATAAGTAACAATAAAGCACCCGTTTTATTAACTATATCTGTATAGTCGTGTATTAATTGCTCTATATTATCTTGCTCATTGTAACATGGAACTACTATCACTAGGTTATTCAAAGTCATTACACCTTAATTTATTAAACAAAAACAATAATTACAGTTTTACCATTATCATTAACTGCTTTTATTATACTGCCTTCCATTGGGTATCTAATACCTAATTTACTTTTTTCTTCCCATATAGCTTTTAATTTTTTATCTTTCATATCAGACATATAACGGTAATGATGGGGGTTGCCAGTCATTCCTTTTATTATAAGATTATTATCAACATCAAGAACCCACCAAGTTGGCAAATAAAAATTATTTTGATTTTCTAATAATGTAACATCAGCTAGCAAAAGTAACTGACAATCCATAGTGGGGCATAATGCTTTATATTCTCTATTTATATTTTCAATAGTATAAGTGTTTGTTTTATTAAGTTTCTGTACTTCTTCAATATTTTTAATAAATTTATTAAAAAAACATAAATTTAATACTGTAACCAAAATACCTAAATATAAATATATTTTACTATGTCTATATAATATTAAACAAACAAGCATAATATATGATATGTATATAAACACAGCATATAACCTAATAGTTGCCCCAGTTTGTTTTAATAACAATTCTGGAATAAATACTATATAGATAGACAAAAACAATATTACTAATAATACGCCTCTCCATATATTATTTGTTGTGATTTTACATACTGCCAAAATAAATAATGGAATTAATGCAACAATATATTTCTCACTTATAACTTGCCTTAATGCTCTTAAGCAAAATCTTATTATATCTTTAAAAGATAAATGATTTAATTTTCTATAATCAGGAGAGCCAACATCAAAGCTTCCAAGAATATAAGCATTTATTAGCCTTAAAAACATTAAAATTAATATTAATATAATAAGATATTTTATTATTCTTGTTATAAGCTCTTTTATATTGTGTTTTTTATTTATATAAAAATATTCATATAAAAAAGCAAAAAGTAATAAATAAAATATATGAAATAAACCAGCACTATAACTTCCTACAATGCAAGAACCCGTTATACCTACTATTAAGCTACTTACATAATTAATGTTATTACTATAAAATGATGTGAGTGTAATGTAGCAAAACAATAAAAACAAGAACATCCATAAGTTAGATATACTTAAGTATGCAGAACAACCTAAATAACCTAAAAAATAATCTCCTTTTAAAAAACTCATAATAATTAAAAAGTACAATATTATAAATGATAACTTTATAAATAAATTTAACTGAATTTTTCCTAATAACTCTATTATATATAACAATAAAATACTGTTAATATATGCAAAAAATATAAAAATAAATACTATAACACCAAGTGGTAATTTTACAGAATTAACAAACCATGCCCATAGATAAAACATAAATCTTTGGTCATCTAAAATGAACCAATTCTTAAACCCCATCTTATTAAATGATTTATTATATAAATGAGTAAATGAAGTAAAATAGTCGTTATAGGCAATAGTATCAAGCACCAACTCTCTTAAAAATATGAATAATATGGCGAAAATAAAGGCGTACCAAACACCATTTACTTTTAAATCGGCACTTGCGTGATTTTTTAATGAAACTAAAGCTTCTTTTATAAAACTTAATTCAATTTTAAATGTACTATATATTTTGCTGAACATGATTTATAACTTAAATGGATTGATTTTATTCTTAAGTATTAATAATAACATGTTTTGGCTTATAAGTAAACATAAAATTTAACTATATAGCATCAGAAGAATGTTCTTTTACTATTACATCATAAATATGACCCAACAACTTATATAACACATAAGATATAATAAAACAGGCTACTACAGTTTCAAACAAAGAAATATAATAAAATAATTGTGAATATTCCAAACCTTGCTTAGCTAAATACTGGGAATATTTAAACATGGCAATTGCCCCTACTGCCAAAGGGAAAGTGTAAGATGCAAACAAAGGCGTAAAAGCTAATTGTCTTAAATAAAAGAAAGATATATAAACTAATGCTGTTGTAGATACTCCTAAATTCACTAAAAAATTTAATAGCAATGGATTTAAGTTATCAAAAGCGGTTAAATATCCAGCCAAACACAAGTTAATGGGAGCCCCAATAATACCAAAAGTTGGCATTACTTGACGTTTAATCATTCGGCTAAAAATAATGCGATACAAAACAATAGGCATTAAACAAAATAACACGGTAAAACCAAAAACAAAAACAACTTGAGCAATTTCTTGAAATCCTAAGGGTACTCCTGAAACCGAAGCCACAACCAAACCAATAGGAGGTACAAACCAACTTGGCACAATACGTTTTAAATCAAAAACTGTAATACAATGATAAATAAACGACATTAATAAAAGAATATGTAATACAAAACCAAAATACCATACATAACGTGCTACATCTATAGAAAAATAAGCCACAACAACAGCCATAGACATAATTGCCATACTGATAGTAGGAATAAAGCTTGCTACTAAAGGATTTCTTAATTCACTAATAAAATGCCTGAAGTGTAAAACATTTTTTAGAAATATCTTACTAATAAATAATAAGCAAATAACTAAACCAACAACACTGGGAATGATACTATTTAAAAACAAGCTTAATAAAATACCAATATTAACAATCCCTAAGCCTAAACCTGTTGCTGCTACGGGCATAAACTTTAGTGTATGCAATACAAATTTTACTGTATGCGATACTATTTTTTTGAACATAATTATAAAGCCTTCATTTTTATTAATATAACTATATATTAATTATGTTCTCTTGTCATGTTAATTAAAAATCTATGTTTTTAATTAACATTTCACCAAGCTTTTTATTATTAAGTTTTTCTCTTAATTTAGCATATTTATCATCATGCCAAAAATTTAAACAACCATTGCAACCCTTAGAACAACAGCCATCTAAACCCGTTTTTGGAGCTTTATGGGAACTATTTTCACCACCAAGTTTGTCTATTTCATTTTGAATAGATGTTAGCCCTGATGTATTTGCTACATTGTTTTCTACTTTAAATGACTGAACATTATGCTTTACAAATAAAGCAAACTCATTGCTTAAATTCTCTTTTCTTACAACAGTGTGTTTTGGTAAAAATTCTTTAATTTTAGATTTATCTTCATGGTCAAAAGCTTGAAGCGGTATTTTAATGCACTGATGCGCTTTTCCAGGTGATATTCTACTTTGCACCTTGCCAGTTTCAAAATCTGTAAACTCATATAACCTTAAACGAATAGGCTCAATGGTAAAAGGACTCACAAATTCAAGGACATCGCCCGAAGCTAAAAAGTTTTTAATTTCAAGAATTAAATGATCATCTATATAATCCATAACAATGCCAGCAAACATATAGGTGCTAACAGTGTTGCTAATATTATAATTATGCGCTAAGTTGGTTAATTTATTGTTATGAAACCCTAAGGTGTAGCCCCTATTTTGTAGAGTGTTTAACTCATCTAAATATTCTTTATAATTCCAATTAACAGGGTCTTTATACCAACTATCTATGGCATATCTATAAGATTTTGTAGCCATTGCCACATAGTATTCACTTTTATTACGCCCTTCTATTTTTAAAGTATCTATGCCAATGTTTAAATATTCATTCAAAACAGGCATAAGGCATAAATCTTTTGAATTTAAAATATATGAACCAAAATCATCTTCTTCTATTGGAAAATACTCATTTTCTCTAAATTCTTCTTCTAGGTAAAACTCAAAAAGATCTCTGTTTTCATCATTTATATCTAATTCAAACATTTTCTCGTTTTTAAGACGAGCTTTCATTTTGTAATTCCAACGGCAACTATGGGCACAACTACCTTGATTTGCACCACGTTCTGCCATATAATTAGAAAGCAAACACCTTCCCGAATAAGTCATACACATGGCACCATGTACAAAAATTTCTATTTTAATGTCTTTGCAATCTTCTTTTACTTCTTTAATTTCTTGAAAACTTAATTCACGAGCCATTACACACAATGAGGCTCCCTGCTTTTTCCAATAGTCAACAGATAAAGACGAACAAACATTAGCTTGGGTAGAAATATGTAAGTTCATAGATGGCATATTTTCTCTAAAGTATGAGAAAATACCCGGGTCGGCAATTAATAAGCCATCGGGATTAATTTTAGCAATAGTTTCTAAAAATGCTGGCAACTTTTCAATATCTTTATTGTGAGAAAACAGATTTAAAGTTAAATAAAGCTTTTTATTATTAGCCTTAGTAATATAGGAAACTTGTTCTAAGTCTGTAAGAGATAGTTCAGATTTAGATCTTAAAGACATATCAGGAGTACCAGCGTAAATGGAATCTGCACCATATAACAATGCCGTTTTAATTTTATTAAGGTTTCCGCCGGGGCTTAAAAGTTCAGTTTTTTTCATAAATTATTTAATTTCTTTGTATTCTTTAAATTTATTGTATTTTTTATTAATATTTACTACTTCTAAATCTTGATTAAAAGATGTAATATATTCGTACACATTCACATCGTTAATTACAGATAGTGCTGTTTTATAGGTATATTTGCCTTTAATTTTTTGGATATAAAAAAGATTAATCTGATCACCTGTTTTCATTCTATCTTTTGGATAGCCAATTAATTGAAAAGTTAATTTTTTGTGTAAGTCTTGATTTCTAAAAAACATCATTTTAGTAATAGGATTTCCATATTTATCCATAGAAAGTTCTAACTCTCCCGTGTTATCTATAAGATACGAACCATCATCATTTACTTGAATAACATGACCTATTAAAAATGTGCATGTGCCAATATTATCACCAAGTGATGGTGAGGTGTTATAAGTGCTAAATTGATTAATACATTGAGCCATTTGATTGATTTTTGGTAAGTCTACAAGGGTTTGATTATATTTACGAACTTGTTCAGCATTGCTAGGAATCATGTTTCTAAAGCTACAAGCCGAAAGTAAAAAAAGAAGTAATAATAATGATATTTGCGGTGATTTCATAATCATAAACTTTTCCTTAAATAAATAGGCTTTCTTTGGATATATAAATTTATTATATTTTACTATATTTTTTATTAAAAACAATCAAATTGATATTTTATAAATTTAATGATATTATATAACATATTATACAATTTATTGGAAAAATACAATGTTCTTTATAATTATTTTAATATGCATACTAATTACACTGGTAGCTGTCTCTCTAAATGTTATTGCAGTTCAATTTAAAAAAACACGAAGAAAGTTGAATGAAATCAATGATAAATTTGAAAGCATTGAAAAGTTAAATTTACTTAGTGAAATTAGTGAAAAGTTAAATATAATAAGTAAAAGCAATGAAAAGTTAAATTTACTTAGTGAAATTAGTGAAAAGTTAAATATAATAAGTAAAAGCAATGATAAATTAGTTAAAGACCTAATTTTAATGCCTGATGGTATTTTCTATAATAGTAGAGGAATTAAAAATTACTTAGAATCTATACTAAAAAGAATCTCCATGCCCGATGGTATTTTTCATCATAGTAGTGGTGTAAAATTTTATTTGCCTCATTATCCGTCCGATCTTATAAGTAGAGATATAGTTGATAACAATAATTTTTTTGAATTTAAATTATTAAAATTATTAGAAGAATATATTGTACCTAATGCTATAATTTTAGATCTTGGAGCTAATATCGGAAATCATAGCATGTATTTTGCTTTAAAAAATAATGCTAAAATGATTTATGCATTTGAACTTCAAGAACACGTTTTTAATATCTTACAAAAAAACATAGAATTGAATCATATTTCCAATATCAAAACATTCAATATTGCCTTAGGAAAAGCAAACTCTTTTGGTACTTTTTACCATAGTTCTGATCCTCGCACTGATTGGTACGGTGGATTACTCAACTTTGGAAGTCAACATATTCATGTAGCTGAAGATTCTGAACATGGACAACTCAAAATTCAATCATTAGATGAAGTGATACAACAAGAAAATCCTCCTACTATAGATTTTATAAAATGTGATGTAGAACGCTTTGAGTATGAAGTATTACAAGGAGCAAAAGAAACATTACTAAAATATAAGCCTATCATTTTTATAGAAATAATGCCCGAAAATATTGAGAGGGTTTTTGCTTATTTAGAAATATTAGGCTATGTTAAAATAAAAGACTTAGCTTCCAATAATTACTTGTTTCAACATAAAGATAAAATATAAAAAATCCATTGCTTTATTATAGTAGAAACAATATAATATCTGTGTACATAAAATGTTTTAACAAGCTTAGTCATTGGAGAAAAAAATGAGAAATATTTTCATATATATGGTTATAGTGTTATCAATTATGTTGAACTTACAAACTGTTAGAGCGGAAGACTACAAATTCTTTAATATTAATTTTATGGCAGGCATGGATGCCAAGAACCCTTACAACAATAAAAACGATCAATACATAGAGTTAGAGTTTGGTGGCACTTCAGGCATTATGGAATTATATGGTTATGTAGATATTTTAGATGCTTATCATAATAAAAATTCCGACAATAACGGTGCTTCTAATTTATTTTTAGAAATAAAACCTCGTTTTAAAATATATGAGTTTGATGCAGGATTTCTAAAAAATCTTTATATATCTACTGCCTCCCTAGTAGATGGTGGTAATGGCTTGTTTCATGAATCAATTGGTTTAGGAACAAATATTTTTGGGCTAGGGTTTAATGTGTACACAGTTTATAAATTTGAAGATTTTGGCTCTAGTGCTGAAAAATCTTTTGATGGCATAAGGTTAGACTTAAGCTGGTTTAAACCACTGTATCATTTTAGTGAAAAGAACTTTATTGCCTATCAAGGATATTTTAATTATATTTTTTCAGCAAATAACATAGCTAAAGATATAAATAGAACAGAAGATGAATTGCAAACATTTCAAGGTTTATATTTTCACTTTCAAGACAAATTTGCCATTGGTTATGGTTTAAAAGTTTTCAAGAATATGGGATACTATAAAAATAATACAACCTACAATGTAGCAACTGATACATTATCATTTAAGTCTACAGGTATTGGGCATTATGTGGCTTTAACATATAAGTTCTAAAATTATTATAGATAATTTACAGTACAAAAAAGGAGATGAAATTCATCTCCTTTTTTTATTTAATAGCAAACCGCTTTTACTTGTATAGATAACTTTATTTTAAGTGTACTAAAGCATAATCAAAAGCTAATAAGTTCTAAAATATAAATAATTACCTATATTGTTCCCAAGGAAAAATTAGCCATTCATTTGCACCAAATTCTTTAACATTCATATCAGAAAGTTGTACAGATCCTACAGGCTTTCTATAAACAGTTACAATAAAAGCATGAGGTAAAAGATTTCTAGCAAATTCTATTGTTTTACCCGAATCCTCAAGTTCATCTATCATAAGCCAACCCTCACCATTATCTTGCATTGCTAAATGAGGAATTGTTAAAGGACGCAACTCACCCTGCTCAGCACCATTGTAAGATGAAACTGAAAATGCTTCAATAACACGGAGATTTAACTGCTGAGAAATAATTGCGGCTGGCACTAATCCACCACGAGTAACTACAATAATCCCTTTAAACTCTTTGTTTGTTGCACTTATTTTAGTAGATAGTAGTAATGTATCTTGGTGAAACTCTTCCCAAGAAATATAATATTTTGTTGTCATATCTACTCCATAATCATCTCAATTTATAAAAAATATATTATATAGTTTGATGATATTTTTTACAACAAATAATTTTATAACATTTTAAATTAATAGCTTAGCACTAAATGATTTATCTATACATTGTGTCTTAATATGTAAAACACACAATGTAAATAGCAATTAAATGATAGTATATATAAAAATAAATAATATGAAGATATTAAGAATATCAATAATTATATATAAATTTGTAAAGAATTAAGCTTTGTATATGTTTGCTAAGCTAATACAAAGCAATCTTGCCCTTTTTGTTGCAATATTTTACAGGTTTTTGTAGCTTCTGTTTTGGTTAAATTTTTAAATCTTGCCATATAGTACTTATTGTTTTGTTTAATTTCTATATCTTGTTTAGAAATTAAACCTGTAACTGCTTTATATTTAGTAACATTAAAAGAAGCATTTAATGCACTACTATATGATGAAAAAGCTCCTACTTGCACTGTATACCTAGATTTTTTATTCTTTATAGAACGTTTAATAGGATAATTTTTAACATTAGGACTAATATAAACATGCTCTGCTTCTGTTATTTTATCTAAATAAGGAATACGTTCAATGCTATAATGATTTGTATTTTGATCGTCCTGGTAGTCTATATTGTAAATATCCTTAGTAGATACAGATGGCTCTTTAGTTGTTTCTGTAGAAGAGATTATTTCATCATAATCTTCTAGTTCACTATCGTGTTCTATAGTAAGATTTTCAGTGCTATCTTGTTTAGGTTTTTCAAAGTAAGAAACCGACATCATTCTATTTTTCTTAGCAATATCTAAGCCTAAATCAATTAAATTTCCCATATACTCATCACGATTCTTTGGAGAATAGAAACCCAAAACAACGGCCACAACACGAACATTGTTTACTTGTGCAGAAGATATTAAATTAAACCCCGAAGCACTTGTATAACCTGTTTTTATACCATCTACTGCATTATTTGCTAATAAATGATTAGTACTTAAATAATTAATTCTATTCCAACGAAAAGATGGAATAGAAAATAGTGGGTAATAAGCATTGTGATGTATCATTAAAGCCCTAGATAGCTTTGCCATATCTAATGCTGTAGTGTACTGTTCTTTATTATGTAATCCATTTGAATTACGAAAAACAGTGTTTTGCATACCAAGTTCTTGAGCTTTTTCGTTCATCATGGTAACAAATTCTGCTTCTGTTCCCGCAATATTTTCGGCAATTGCATATGCTATATCGTTATTTGAGCGAACAATAACAGATAAAATGGCATCTCTTACTGAAATAGAACTACCCGCAGGTATTCCTAATTTAGAAGGAGGCATTCCCGCTGCAACTTTAGATATTTTCAACATACTGTTAAAAGTAATTTCATTGTTAGAGAGTTTATCAAAAAGCAGATAAAGAGTCATCATTTTTGTAAGAGATGCAGGATACATTCTTTCTTGTTCTCTATAACTTGAAATAATTTCACCGCTATTGTAGTCTATTACTACATGGGCTATATGATTATCACCAAAGTCTAAGAAAGCAAACATAGAACTTAAGCTTAACGAGTAAAAAAACAAGATATAAGCAAAAAATCTAATAATAATTTGGTTCATGTATACAATTTCCCCAGTAAACCTTAAAAACAATTTCAAAATTATAACCATAATAATTATAATATGTTATTAATTTCATATTATATGCAACTTTATTGCTTATATGTTTGTTATTTATGCGGTTTTATTAGATTTCCTTAATAATTCAAAATCACTATCAGCATGATAAGACGACCTAGTAAGTGGGCTACTTGAAACAACAGAAAAGCCTTTTTTTAAAGCTAAGTCTTTGTACTCGGCAAATTCATCAGGAGTAACAAATCTACTTACAGGAACATGATAAGCTGTAGGTTGTAGATATTGCCCAATGGTTAAAAAATCTACATTGGCAGAGCGTAAATCGTTCATTACTTGAATAATCTCTTTTTTTTCTTCACCAAGTCCAACCATAATGCCCGACTTAGTAAAGATATTTTTATTTAATTGTTTAGCACGCCAAAGCAAATTTAAAGAGTGAAAATATCTTGCCTTAGGACGAATTTCTTGATACAACCTTGAAACTGTTTCTAAGTTATGATTAAAAACATCGGGCAGTGCTGAAATAACTTGCTCAAGGGCATTTTCCTTGTGTCTAAAATCAGGGGTTAAGACCTCAACAGTAGTATTGGGCGACTGTTTTCTTACCTCTGCAATACAATTTACAAAATGCTTAGCTCCTCCATCTGGAAGGTCGTCTCTATCTACAGATGTAATAACCATATGTTTTAAAGCCATATTTTTAGCTAAAGTACCAACAGAAGCAGGCTCATTTTCATCTACGGCTCCCGGTTTACCTGTTTGTACGTTACAAAACCTACAAGAGCGAGTACAAATATTACCAAGTATCATAACCGTAGCATGTTTTTTCTTCCAACATTCGCCAATATTTGGGCAAGCAGCCTCTTCGCATACTGTATGCAGTTTATTATCACGAACTTGTTGCTTAGTATCATTAAAAATAGAATCTCCCATAGACACTTTTACTTTCAACCATTCTGGTCTATTATTAGTAGATAATGGTTGCACTTCATTCAATCTTTCTCGTCGCATTAGTGAATCTCCATGTATTGTGCTAGCACTGATTTATTAATTGTAACATAAGCTTAATTGTTAGTATAATTCAATATTTTTAAACAATCAACTAACAAAAAATATTTACATTGATATCTAAAAAATATATTATTCTATATTGAAAAATTATCCTTGTATTTTAATTATTAATATAATATATATTATGGTAACTTTTTATTTATAATCTTATTTTCATCAGGAGAAAACAATGAAAAAAATATTATCCCTATGCTTATTTTTATCTATACTAAGCATATCTTATTTAAGTGCAAATGTAGAGAATTACGCTGTGGTTGATACTCAATTTGTTTTGCAAAACTCTAAAGCATTTCAAAGTTTTCAAAAGCAAATAGATGAGTATAGGAAAGAATTAGAAAAATCATTTAACGAAGAAAGTGAAAAACTAAAGAAAACCGAACAAGAATTAATTGAGAAAAGAAGTGATTTCTCTGCTAAAGAATTTGAAAAGAAAAAAACAGATTTTGAAAAATCTGTAGCAGCTTTTAGAAAAAAAGTTCAAGAAAAACAACAAAATTTTGATAGAGTTGGTGCAGAAGTGCTACAATCTATAGAAAAAGAAGCACAAAAAACTGTAAATGAAGTAGCTAAAGAAGGTAAATATCAATTAGTATATCAATCGGCAGCACTTTCTTATTCAAGTGAAGATAAAAGTATTACAGAAGAAGTTTTAAAAAGACTCAATAAATCATTATCAACGGTAAAAGTTAAAAAACCTTAGTTATTAATTATTTTAATAAATAGTAGAAAAAAAGAGTTAATTATAGTAATATATAGTTAATTCTTTTTTTTAAGTAATAAATTAGGACTAAACATATGAGTGTTTTTTTTAAACCTATTGTATCGTTAACTGTTGCTCAAGTGTGTGAATTAACAGGAGCTTTACCTATTAATAACAGCACTGCAATTACAGATTGCAACACTTTAAAAGATTCTAAGAACTCTGAAATAACATTTTTTAACAATATTAAATATACAAATGACTTACAAAATACAAAGGCATTAGCATGTTTTATTGAAGAAAAAAATGCTAACAAGTTACCAATCACTACAATCCCTATTGTAGTTAAAGACCCCCATTTAGCATTTACTCTTGTTTTACAACATATATATCAGGAAGTTTTAGATTCTAACCATATTTCCCTAAGTGCGAAAATAAATCCAACAGCACACATTGGTGAAAATGTTTTTATTGGCGAACACTCCGTAATAGAAGCAAATGTAAAAATTGGTAACAATAGCTACGTAGGTCATAATACTGTAATTGGTGCGGGCGTTACTATTGGTGAAAATACTATAATTTATAGTAATGCCACTATCAAATATACTACTATTGGAAATAACTGCACTCTTCATGACGGGGTAAGAATAGGACAAGAGGGCTTTGGCTTTGTTCCTAACTCTCAAGGACATATAAAAATACCACAAGTTGGCAGTGTGGCTATTCATAACAATGTGGAACTTGGTGCAAATACTTGTATAGACAGGGCAGCCTTAGGAGAAACTATTGTTGGCGATGGTACAAAAATAGATAATATGGTGCATATAGCTCATAATGTTCATATAGGTAAACATTGCTTTATTACTGCAGGTGCTTGTTTTGGTGGCAGTACCATAATAGATGATTTCGTATCAATTAGTGGTAACAGCACGATAGCTCCCCATATTCGCATAGAAAGTGGTAGCCAAATTGCTGGTGGTTCAGGTGTAGCAAGTAGTGTTCCAGCTAATTCCCGTATGGGTGGTGTACCTGCAATTCCTATTATGCAACTGTGGAAACAACAAGCTTTATTAAATAAGTTATTTAATAAAGAAAATCATTAACAACATTAAACTAAGCCTAGGAGAGCAAAAAAATAATGTCTGAAGATAATACCTTTATTCTTGATATCAATGGTATAAAAAAATTATTACCTCATAGGTATCCATTTCTATTCGTAGATAAGGTGATAGAATTTAAAAAAAATGACTACATGAAAACAATTAAAAATGTTTCAGGCAATGAATCATATTTTGAAGGTCATTTTCCTAATTTTCCCATAATGCCAGGAGTAATAATTATAGAAGCAATGGCACAAACTTCTGCCCTATTCTATTTATTAAACAATGATATTACAGAAAACACAAAAAATGTTTTCTTTATGTCTATAGATAACTGTAAATTTAGAAAACCTACTTTTCCAGGAGACACTCTTACTTTTAAAGTAACTCCTATTCAAGAGAAAGGAAAAATTATTAAACAAAAAACAGAAGCATATAATAATGATGTTCTTGTGTGTGAAGCAGTATTAACTGCTATGGTAGGTGCATAAATGTCGCAAATTCACCCTACGGCAATCATTCATCACAATGCCAAAATTGGTGAAAATTGTAACATTGGTCCATATTGTACCGTTGGCGAGCAAGTAACTTTGCATAACAATGTTACATTAATAAGCTCTGTAGTAGTTGATGGCGATACAACAATTGGTGAAGGCACTATAATTTATCCATTTGCAACAATTGGTTTAAAATCACAAGATCTAAAATATAGAAATGAACCAACCAAAGTTGTTATTGGTAAAAACACAACAATACGTGAACATGTAACTATTCATTTAGCTACTAGCGAGGGCATATGCACCAAAGTAGGCGATAACTGTTTATTAATGGTTGGTTGCCATGTAGCCCATGATTGCATTATTGGTAATGATGTAATTATTTCAAACAGTGTTCTCTTAGGTGGGCATGTACAAATAGGCAACAGTGTTACAATTGGTGGAAATTCGGCAATACATCAACATGTTCACTTGGGTGAATATGCCTTTATTGGTGGCTATAGTGCGGTTGTAGCAGATATTGTACCTTTTGCGATTTACACAGGAATACGAGATGGTGAAATAAATGGGGCAAACTTAGTTGGCTTAAAGCGTAAGGGATTTGCCAATATAGACATTCAAAATATTGTACAAGCTTACAAAATTTTATTTGCTAAAGATAGTTTATTTAAAGATAATATTAATACATTACAATCTACTTTTCCTAATCATGAATTAGTTAATAAAATTATTAACTTTGTAAGCCGTGAGGGTTCAAGAAATATATGTACAAATTATAAATCTAATAAATAAAACATGAACGAAAAATACGCTTTTATTATTGGCAAAGGAGATTTACCCTATAGATTAATAGAGGTAGCATTAAATAATAAATTAAATTTTGTAATTGCAGGTATTAAATCTTATTCTCCTCGTTTGTTAGTAAATAAGTACGACCATTTTTGGTTTAACATGGGCTGTTTAAACGACTTACTAAATAATTTAAGTAGTAGAGGTATTAAAAAAGTTGTACTTGTTGGCAGTATTAATAGACCATCATTACTATCATTAAAAGTAGATGATTTAGGCAAAGAGTTTGTAAAAAAATTTTTTTCCCAAATTGGTGGAGACGATAGCTTACTAAAAATTGTTTATAACTTTTTTATAGAACAAGGTATAGAGTGTGTGCCAATACAAAGTATAGACCCTTCCATTTTAGCCCAAGAAAAGCTTTATACTAACGTAGTTCCTAAAGAGGAAAATATAGAAGATATTATTAAAGGCTTTAACACTGCTAAAGAGTTGTCTAAGTTAGATATTGGGCAAAGCATTATTTTTCAACAAAACATTGTTATATCTGTTGAGGCAGTTGAAAATACTAAAGCTATGATTTTACGTTCTAAAAAATTAATTAAAAAGCATAATCCTAAGGCAATTTTAGTAAAAACTAGCAAAATAAATCAAAATATGTTTTTAGATGTACCAACAATAGGCGATAAAACTATTTTACAAGCTAAAAAAGTAAATTTAGCAGGTATTGTTATTGAAGCTGGTAAAACTATAATTCTAAATCAAGAAAAAACAGTTGCACTAGCCAACAAATATAATATTTTTTTAATAGCTTTAAAGCATAATAATTTAGATATGATAAAAAATCTGCTATAGAAAAGTTATTTAACTACCTAAGCAAATCTTTTTTCCATAAGACTCCAAATATTGTACCTGTAACCAATAAGGAAGCACCGCAAATAAAAATAAAGCCTGTAAGCGTTCCCTCCCAAGGAATCTTCACATTCATTCCCCAAAAGCTAGAAAAAAGCATAGGAATAGTTAATAGCAATGTAATATTAGATAAAAACTTCATAAATTTATTTTGATTATTAGATATCATAGAACCCACAGATTGCATCATATCGGTTAAAATTTTTGAATATGTATTAACCATTTCAAATGCTTGTTTATGCTCTATATTTACATCATCAAGCAACTCTGTATCCATCTTATCGGCATAGAACAGATTATTTTGAAAATGTCCATCACGAATTTTTTTTAATTTTTCTATAACATTAGCATTACCATATAATGCCATCGTAAAAAGAGTCATACTTTTTTGTAAATTCATAACCTTAATAACGTCTTCATTCTTTGTAGCATTAAATAATTCTTGCTCTAATAAATTCAATTTTTTTACAATAATATTAATATTTTCAACAAAAGATTTAGAAGTAGAATATAACAAATGTAATAAAAAATGTTCTTTTTCTTCAATATTAATATCATACAGTTTATAGTTAAAAAATTTATATATAGCAGTTACATCGTTTTCTGTTCTACACATGGTAACAAAATGCTTATCTGTTATTATAATTACTACTGGAATAGTGTCAAAAGCATCGTTTTCTTTGAGTATGGGGGCATTAATAACCGCTAGCACATACTCATTACGAATTGTTAGTCTTGATTGCTCTTCAGGGTCTAAAGAGTTCTTAAGAATAACTTTAGATATACCTGTAATTTCAACAAGCTTATCTATATCTTCTATGGAGTTAATTGATTTAATCCATAATTCATCTATATATTCATTATGATCAACAATACAATGATTTTCGGAATCATAAGAACAAAATTTTAACATAGTTAATCCTTGTATGTTACAATGCGTTGCATTATTTTATATGTTGCATTATTTAAGTATATAAAAAGATAAAAAAAAAGCAACTAATAAATAGTTGCTTTTCTTTGATACAAACAAACATAGAATACTATCTTGAATAAAATTCTACTACAATTTGTGGATCCATTTTAACTGGATATGGAACATCTTCTAATTTTGGAATAGCTATAAATTTACCTTTCATGTTTTTATGATCGGCTTCCATATAAGTTGGAACTTCCCTTTCTGGGCTAGCAATAGATTCTAAAACAATAACTAAGTTTTTAGCTTTTTCTTTAAGTTCAATTACATCGCCTACTTTAACCAAATAAGAAGGAACATTTACTTTTCTGCCATTTACTAACACGTGTCCATGATTTACGAACTGTCTTGAAGCAAACATTGTAGAAGCAAACTTCATTCTATACACTATGCAATCAAGACGTGTTTCAAGGATAGAAATTAAGTTTTGTGAAGTATCACCTTTTCTACGTGCAGCTTCTTCAAAATATTTTCTAAATTGTCTTTCACCAATATTAGCATAATATCCTTTAAGCTTTTGTTTGGCCATTAACTGTATGCCATAATCACTTTGTTTTTTAGGTTGGGCACCGTGTTGTCCTGGTCTTGTAGGTCTAGTATTATAAGGAGATTTAGCTCTACCCCATAAATTAACCCCAAGCCTACGATCTATTTTATATTTTGCATTATGTCTTTTAGTCATAAATGATTTTCCTTTAATGGATTAATGGTTATTGTCCTAGTATCCCAATGTATAAAAACATTGATGTGAAGGCTAAATTACCCTTCATGCGTTCCTAAGAATTCATGTTATTTTATCTGTTTTCTGCCCTCATGTCAACCAATATTTACTATCTACCAATATAGAATTTAACTAGTCGCCTAATTTTGCTAAAGCATTTACCCGAACTTGATGTCTACCACCTTCAAAAACACCCTTTAAAAAGATTGTAACATACTCTAAAGTGTGTTCATAGCTAGTAAAATCTGCACCTAAACAAATTACATTTGCATTATTATGTTCTCTTGAAGTGTGGGCAACTTCTTCATTGTACACAACAGCTCCCCTTAGATGTTTGTATCTGTTTATAGCAATAGATACCCCAATTCCCGAACCGCATAAAATAATTCCAATATTATTATCTAAGTCTTCATACATTTTTTTAGCAAATGCCTGAACTACATCTGGATAATCTACCTTCACATCAGGGTGGCAACCAACATCAAATACTTCTATACTTTGACTTTTTAGATATTCTACAATAAAACTTTTATGCCCTACGCCCCGATGGTCGGAACCAATAATAATTTTCATTTCTTCTTCCATTTTATTTTAATATAATAATTGTTATCATGCTAATAATCATAGCAACAACAGATAAAATAAACACACGATTCTTTAAAAGATTCTTTGACAAAATTTCATAACCTCCCAAAAAAATATTAAAAACATATATTCTTATATTATATTATAGTTTCATAATTTATTCAACTTGCAAAAAAAAATAAAATAGACTACAATTGATAAGTTTAAGTAATAGATATTTTCACAGGGGGTACAACAAAAAATGACGGAAATAAACACCAAAAATCTCCACAAAAACTTTTTTTGTTTAGATGATCATCCACTAGTCAAGCATAAAATGACCTTAATTCGTGATAAAAACACTAGCCCAAAAGAGTTTAGAGAAATACTAGAAGAAATAACTTTAATAGTGGCCTCTGAAGCTTTAAGAAATTTAAAATTTACAGAAAAAACCGTAGAAACACCACTAGCTAGCTATAAAGGCATTAGCATTAACGATGTTACCTTAATACCAGTTATTCGTGCGGGGCTAGCAATGATGGCTCCCTTGCAGAAACTATTGCCAGATTCAAAGGTCGGCTTTATGGGAGCTTCAAGAAATCATGAAACCCTTAAAACCCAACAATACTATGTTAATATTCCAAAAATAGATAGCGAAGGCACAGCATTAATATTAGACCCTATGTTGGCAACAGGAAATACTATTGCCCATACTCTTAATTATTTGAAAGAACACAATACTAAAAACGTAATTGTATTATCTATTATTTGCGTGCCGAATGCTTTAAATGTAATTTTTCAAGCATTTCCAAACTGTTTAGTGTATACCGCAGCATTAGATAGCACTTTAAATGAAAAAGGCTACATTGTTCCAGGTCTTGGTGATGCTGGTGATAGAATATTTAATACCTTTGAATAATTGAAATAGTTATAAAATATCAATTAACCAAGAACAGTATTTATTATTTCACCAAATAGACTATTATAGAAATTGTTAGTAATTTATATAATCGTTTTGAAATAAAAGTTATGATGAAAAAATTAATTGGAATATGTATTATAGTAGCCTTTATATTCACACAAGGCTGTGGCACCATGATTACAGGGCGAGTTCCCGTTGATAACAGAGGTAAGCTGAATAATTTAGTAATGCTTTATGATACAATTATGCTTTTTGCGGGTGGTCTTGGCTTAGTTTTCTTTTATATAGATTATAAAACAGGTGCTTTATATACTTACCAAAGCAAGCTTGATATTACAGATAAATCTGAATCGGCAAGCATTAATTTAATTAAAAAAATGTCTATTAATCCTGAATTAAGTGCTGTGCATGATGCCATAACGGCAGCCAAACATAATGGTAAAAGCCAAATTTGTGATTTAGAAACAGGATTATGTGCAAATTTAATAAATACAAAAAGAGAATTTATTGTAGAACAAGCTTATAAAAATATAGATAATGAACCAAAAATTATCCCTGCCAACTACAAACCTATTGTAAAAAAAGGGGTTGATTTTCACTTTAGAAACCTAAAAAATGATCGTTAAATGAAAATATTGCTAATTTTTCTTGGTGGTGGTTTAGGTAGCTTAAGTAGATATTTAATGTATTTGCTTACTTCTAGCTTGTTTGCTTATGCACAAATTACCACCATTATAGTAAATGTGTTGGGTTGCCTATTAATTGGCATAGTATACAGCTCTTTACAAAAATTTTCCCTAGAATATAGCTACATTAAAGACTTTATAATTACAGGATTCCTAGGTGGTTTTACTACCTTTTCTACTTTTTCCTTAGATTTTCACAGCCTAATTCAAGACAATAAGTTACCATACGCTATTTTATATGTAATAATATCTATAGTGTTAGGATTAAGTGGCTTTTTATTGGGAGCTTATTTAACCAAAATATCTTGTTTTTTTAGCACATAAAAATCATTCTGTTTATAATACAACCATGTTATGGGTTACTTATATATCTAAACTATTTTAATTTGATGCTAGTAATACAAGGCGAACGGTAATAAACTAAAGGAGTTTTGCAAAACAGCCGTTCGGAAATATAGTAAAGTTAGCTATACATAGATAAGAGTGGGGGTTTTTAGCATTATTCAACTTTCTTGGGCTAAATATACAAATTATCTACCACAATTAGATATAATAAGATACAACAATTAGATATAATAATTTATTGGCTGTATCTTTTTAGGAATTTTATACTAGCCTGTCGTATTTTTTTCTTCAGTATTTTTTTCGTTCGTACGTTCCTCTTCAAGTGCCGTTTTTAAACTTTGGGCTTTTTCATTCCCTAATGCAATTGCTTCATCGTAATTCTTAATGGCTTCAATATAATTAGCCTCTTTATTATCATGAGTATTTATATACAAACTAGCATAGTACATACCTAAATTATTGTAGGGTTCACCATTGCCCAATTTATCGTCTAAAATCTTGGCTTGGCTTAAATCACTAAATGCTTGTTTGTAATTAGCATCATCTTTGCTTGTTTCTTTATTCCTTTCCGCCATATAAATATAAAGCTCACCCCTGTTATTATATGGAAGTGCATCTTTTGGATTTAATTCTATAGCTTTATTGAAATTCTCAATGGATTTTTTGTAATGAAACTTTTTAGCTTTTTCATCTTCTGTTATATCTGCTAAATCACTATAACACGCTCCCCTATTATTATATGAACGTGCTAAGTTGTGATTTAATTTTATAGCTTTGTTGTAATTCTCAATGGCTTTATTGTAATACTCAATTTTACCTTTTTCATATTCTGTGATACCTGCTAATTTCCCGTAAGAATTTCCCATGTTATTATAAGCATCTGCATTTTTTTTATCTAAATCTATTATCTCATTAAGCTTAATAATGGCAGGTAGATATTCTTGCTTATTATAAAGATTCTGGAATTCAAAGAATAAATTTGCTATTTTTTGCTTATTATCAAATTCTTTGGTAGATTCAACAGTTTGCTTTTTGAAATCTTCGGCTTGTGTTTTTAACCCTTCAACTTCTTGCATGCTTTTTTGTGCTTCGTCTTTAAATATTAATATCGTTGTTTCAGCGTCTGTCTTAAAAGTGTCTACTTTAGATTGCAAATTACTAATTTCATTGTCTACAATACTTTTTGCTTCCTTTAACTGTTCTTCTATTTCAAGCTTTATTTTCTTTTTTGCATTAATAATATCATTTAATTGCTCTTCGGCATCTTTTTTTATTTTTTCAATCTTTTCAATCTCTTTGTCTAGCTTCTCTCCTTTAATATAAAGAAAAATAGGAACTAGAACCCCAAAGAAAGTTAACAATAAGCCTAGTACTGCTAGCCAATTTTCTAACATATTCAATCTTAAGGTATAGGCTATTTGTAAAGTGTTATTAACATCTTTAATTCTTGTATCTAAGAATTTAGATAGTTCCTCTGGATTTATTGTGTTTTTCTCTTTAGAATCTACATTAATTGTATAAGACTGCCAATAGTCATCTACACTTGGAGTATTCCATATAAGATATGTACAACAAAATATAGTAAAGCCGAAAGTTATTACTATTATTCCTATTATAATATTTTGAATTCTTTTACTGCTTGTAGTATCTTGATTTTGGTTGTTATCTGTCATTTTTTATAATTTTTTAATTGATTTATATAGCTAAAAAGAATAAATTTCTTGGAATATACTTTGGCACACCATAACCAACATTTATATCTTTTATACTAGATTGTTTATATCAAAGAAATATTTTTACCACTGTATTTTTTGCAAATATTTTGTTATTCTTTAACTACACACTGCAAAAGAGTAATATCGTACATTTGATCTTCTAAATAAGTTAATGATGGCGAACTAGAAAATAACCAACCACTAAAAATAAACTTACTTACATAGTTATCTTTACCTTTAATTTCAAAGTCTTTAGGAATAGGAATTTCATTAGATAAATCATGGGTTTTCGTTTTATCTCTTTCACTTGTATGCTTTACCATTTGAATAAATGCTTCATTTTCTGGTTCATCTTGCTGTGAAGCTTTATAACAATTTCTAAGAATAATATACAGTTTATCTTCAAAAATATATAACTTATCTTTATATAAATTAACTATCTTAGTATTACCAGTGAATTTGTTAAGCAATTGAACTTTGGCTATAGAAAACTCATGAAAAGATTGAGCCGACAAACTACTAGCAATAAAAATAAATAATATAAAGCAATATTTCATATTTAATCTTTCATATTTAAAAATATACTTCCTATGCGATCATCTAAAGAAACCCAATCTTTAGTATTTTTTAACACATCGCCAGAATTAACAAATTTAGTAGACTTTGATGGAGTAATAATAATTTCAGGAGAATCAAAAACTCCCGATGAATTTATAGTAACAAAACTACCCTCAGGAATTTTAATATTATCGGCAATATCCATATCTACCACTACATTGTAATCGCCATTTAAACTAATATCATTAACCTTACCAATACTTACACCGTAAATACTTACATGTGCACCATTAACCAAAGAACCTACATTGGTAAATATAGCAGAAACTTTATATGTTTTCATATTAGAATTCATAACAACCAAACTGGCATATACTATAAAAAATACTGCACATACGATTATTAATCCACCAAAAAATATTTCTAAAACCCTATTTTTCACCGCAACTCCTTGTTATTTATGTAATGAGTTAATATAATAAGATACTAAGTCTAGCAATTGATATAAATCAACTCCCACATTGGAATTGTATAGGGTGCTATTGTTATCTAAAAAACTTTCTTCTATACCATTAACAAGATTAATAGTTTTGCCCGTAGCAAATAAAGACGATGCAGCAACCATTACCATGGCATCTGTGGTTAATTTAATAGAGTTATCTATAGATATAATTAAATTAGTACTGTAGTTATCATTCAAAATAATGTCTTTTACAAAACCAACTGTGTAGCCACCTAACCCAACATTTTGCCCAATTTTAACCCCTGAACAATCTTTTAATACAACCGTATATGTGTTTTTAGAAGCATCCTGCCACAGAGTATTGTCATAAAAAATCAAAAAATAAGCCATACCCAAAACAGTAATAAAGCCTATTATAATCTGTAACAATCTATTTTCTTCCATATTTAAACTCTATTTATTATACGATGAATTACTTTCTTCTGGGTTCCAAGAAGTATAATCATTATAACTTTTTATTTTGCTATTATACTTATTAGGGTTTAATGCAAATTTAGTTCCTGTTAAATTAACAGAATGACTTTTCAACCAAGAGTAATTTGGTTTATTTAGTGGAGCATCTGTCATGCCTCTAAGCCAAGCGTCCCACTGCGGTGGAACTTTAGAAGCTTCTACCTTACCCTTATAAATAACCCAACGCCTTTGTCTTCCAAATAGTTTCATTTTAGAGTAATAGTATTGATTTTTAAATTCATCTATTCCAAATTTTTTACCAAAAAATAAAGTCAGCAATAAAATAACTATATTCATATTTTCCTTTAAGTTTAATATTGTTTATTATTTAGCAGGTGTTGATTTAGTATTTGCAGTTTTCTTACTTTCTACATTAGTTTTATCTGTAACTTTCGATTCATTTTTTGTTTTTACAGTTACTTTCTTAGTATCAGTCTTACCAGAATTAGACAAAATATTATCTAATTCTTTTTTACGTCTTTTGCTTTCTTCAGCCCTATTGATTTCTAATATCTTATAAGTTTCAAGCCATTTAATAACACTTCCTTTGTCTGCAGTATAAACATTGCTTCCTACATCTCCATTATATTTAGCAACGGTTAAAAATATTTCATCTTCAGGAATATTAGTAATATATCTTTTTTCTAAACGAACATTTTGAGTGTTCAAGTAAACAAATGTACTTACATACTGGGAATAAACAGTTTTTTCTATTGTTTTTTTAGCTTTACCCCAGCTTTTTAAGTTAGTACCATTAACATACATAATAACAACATACTTATTACCTGGTGTCATTTTACTTAGCAATTCTTTTATTAATGCCTTATGAGTATCTGTTAAAGTAGGTACTTTATCACTTGGGGTCTTAAAGTCTATTTTATAAGATAAATAATCATCAGGATTTTCTGATTCTTTTTTTACTTTTCTATCTTTATTAAAATCTTC
Organism: Alphaproteobacteria bacterium; assembly: GCA_947460385.1. Taxonomy (GTDB): domain Bacteria; phylum Pseudomonadota; class Alphaproteobacteria; order WRAU01; family Hepatincolaceae; genus CANHGT01. The sequence goes on along the minus strand of CANHGT010000006.1, from coordinate 9,732 downwards.
TTCAATTTTAACTTCTACCTTCGGCAATCTTAATATAAGAATAGGCAAGCCGTAATAATCTATAACCATATTAGCTTTAAATTCAGTAAACAAATCTATTAGGTCATCTTCAGTTTGTACTGAATTTCTTTCTGCTTCTTCTCGTAATCTGGCTTCTTCTTCAGCTGCAGAAATATCATCATCGGAGGTACCTTTAGAAAAAACTGATAATATTGAAGCCAACAAACCAGTTGTTTCATTAGTAGATACTTCCTGAGTTGCAACTGCTTCACCACCTTCTGTTTGAGTTGTTTCTGCTTGTTCTTCCGGATTTTTTTTCTCTAGTGCTTCTTTTGCCTTCAATGCTTCTTGTGCTAGCAACTCTTCTTTTTCTTTTTGAGAATTTCTTATTTTCATTCGTAAAGTTTTATTACTAGCTTTTTCTTTTGCTGCTTTAGCTTCTTCTGCGGCTGCCTCTTCGGCTTTTTTTTGCTCTAGTGCGAGTTGTTCTTCCTTGATTTTTTCTTGTAGTGCGATATCTTCCTCTGTAATATTACTGCTGTCGGCTTCTACTCCTTCAGGAACATCTTTATTTGAACAACTAACAACAAAAAATAAAAACAATAAAATTAATATGCTTCTCAAATCAAAACCTACGTTATTTTTTAATCTTTATGTAATAATTTACACCCTATTATAGCATAAAACAATGACTATTGTACAGTAAACATTGTAAAATAAAATAATTAACAATCTATTAACTTATTTGGTTGATTATACAACTGTTTTTTATAGACAATTACTATTAAATATACTTATTTCAGAAAATCCTTAATAAACTCTGCAATTTGTTCAGTACTAATATAAGCTTGTTTTTTCTGATATTCTATACTACCTTGATCTATATATTTACAAGGAATACACGCACAATGTATTTTAATTTTATTTAATAATTTATAATTATTAATAACAGATAATACTTTGTTACCAAAAACAGAACCTAAGCTTTCCTCTATGGTTACAATATAATCATGTGTATTTGCAATTTCTACTATTAATTTTTCATCTATAGGGTTTAAAAATCGGGCATCAACCACAGTAATATCTATACCATCACCTAGCAATATCTTAGAGGCAGAAAGAACATCGGCAAGCACCTCGCCAAGACCTATTACTGCTAATTTTTTACCTTGTTTTAAAATTTTTCCCTTACCTATTTCAATAACCTCTTCAACCAATAAATTACTAGAAACAGGATATTTTTCTTTAGAGAATCTTATAAAAGAGGGCTTATTATTTATATTATTCATTAAATGAAGCATGGAAATAATATCAGTCTGACAACTAGGAACCATAAAAACAGAGTTGGGTAAATTTCCAAACATAGAATAATCAAACATGCCTACATGAGTATAACCATCTGCCCCTACAAAGCCTGCTCTATCCATTATAAAGCGTACAGGCAAAGAATCTATATTAACATCATGAATAACTTGATCGTAAGCTCTTTGCATAAAAGTTGAATAAATACATACAAATGGTTTTAAGCCACCCTTAGCTAAACCAGAAGCAAGAGATACTGCATGTTGTTCTGCTATACCAACATCTATCACTTTATTTGGATACATATTCTTTAAATTTATAAGCCCTGTACCATGCAACATAGCAGCAGTAATACAAATGATTTTTTCATCGCATTGTACTAATTTAATTAGCTCATCTACACAAACCTTAGTATTAGCAACTTTTACAACCCCAGTGCCAATTGCATTAAGCTCTCCTTCTACTCCATGAAAACAATCTTTAGATTGCTCTAATTTATCGGCTCCCTTACCTTTTTCTGTAATTAGGTGCAACAATATTGGCTTATGATAATCATGATTTTTAAAATGCTCAAGAATATCAACCAAGCTAACAACATCATGACCATCAATTGGTCCGTAATAACTAAATCCTAGCTCTTCAAACAAATTAGATTGGGCATTACTACGAATAGCTCTTTTTACATGTGAGGTTAACCCCGTTAAAACATCGGGCATTTTACTTAAAAGTTTATCGGTTAATTCTTTTGCATAAAAATATGAATCTGTGAATTTAATTTTAGAAAAATATGCACTTAATGCACCTGTAGTTTTAGAAATAGACATATTATTATCATTTAAAATAACAATAACTTTTGAATCTAAAGTACCTAAATGATTTATTGCTTCAAGGGATACTCCCGAGCCTATTGCTGCATCACCAATAATATTTATCACAGAAGATTTATCACCCTGTTGTTCCAATGCCATTTTCAAACCAATAGCTTGTGATAGTGATGCCGAGCTATGCCCTCCTGTAAAAAGATCGTACTCACTTTCCTGTGGACAAGAGAATCCCGACAAACCACCCTCTTGACGCAAAGTTGAAAATTTATCTTTTCTTTTGGTAATAATTTTGTGTGCATAAGATTGATGCCCAATATCAAATATTATTTTATCTTGCGGTGCATTAAATACTTTGTGTAAAGCCACACACAGCTCTGTACAGCCCAAAGATGAGCCTAAATGCCCCCCTGTATAATTAACAGACTTAATGATGAAATCCCTAATTTCACTGCATAAAACAGGCAAATTTTCAGTGTCAATTTTTTTAACATCTCGTGGTTCATTAATGCTGTCTAAATATTTATACATTATATTTTTCCATTAAAATATTATTAATTGCCCCAACCTCTGTAATATTTAAGTCTTCTAATATTTGTAAAGATTCTATATTAAGCACCTTGAGAACTCTTATTGATTCATCTAAACCTAAATATTTAACCATGTTGGCACTAGAACTATTATAGTCGTCTATATCATCTATTAATTGGAACATTAGACCTATTTTTTCACCATAATGTAATAATTTTTTTGTTGTTTCTTCATTTAATTTATTCATACAACTAATTATTTTACAAATTAAAATAAAAAATTTAGCTGTTTTTAATAAATTAATAGTCTCCATATTTTTTATATTGGTAGCTGTTTCTTTCGTTTCTGCAAAATCAACATCTAGAGATTGCCCACTAATTAAATTTCTACCACCTAAATATTCGGAAAAAGCATTAATAATATTTATTTTGATATCACTATCTAATTGAAGATGCTTACTACTTAAGTAATAAAACACTTCAGTTTGCAAGGCATCTCCTGCCAGTATTGCAGTTGCCTCATTGAAAAATTTATGATTAGATGGTTTACCTCGCCTTATGTCATCATCGTCCATTGCAGGTAAATCGTCATGAATTAAGGTGTAAGCATGAAGCATCTCTATTGTTGCACCAATTAATAATACATCTTTTATATTACCACCTAAACTTAGGCTTAAAACATATAGAAAATATGGTCTAATTCTTTTGCCACCGCCTAAAACTGAATATCTCATAGATTCAGCTAATTTAGAACAAGGATAATTTTTTATAGATAAAAGTTCATCTAAGTATTCATCTAAATTATTGGCAAATGACAGTATATTTTGCATAAATTTACAACCTTAACATTATTTGGTACTATTAGTTTCACTTTCTACAACATCTTCAATTGTATGCCGTGCTTTATCTAGCACTTGTTCGCAGTAATCTACTAAACTTCTTCCTAATTTATAATTTTTTATAGAATCTTCTAAAGAAATATTTGCATTTTCTTGGCTATTAACCAAGTCTTGTAAATAAGAATAAGCTTCTTCAAAAGATATATTAGCATTGTGCATAGATTGAACAGCATCTTCTGAATTTAATATTTCTATCCAATTAATATCCCTTTTCATGCTTCTACAACCTAATCTTTGATTTTTGGTAAATTCAAAGAGATGTGTAATTCTTGAAGCTGTTTTTTATCTACAGTATTAGGGGCAGACATCATTAAATCTTCACCAGTTTGAGTTAATGGGAAAGCAATAATTTCTCTAATATTCATAGAGTCAGTTAGCAACATCACCATTCTATCTACCCCCGGGGCTGAACCACCATGAGGAGGAGCACCATAATGAAAGGCATTAAACATACCAGAGAATCTATCTACAATGTCTTCCTTGCTATATCCTGCAAGTTCAAAGGCTTTAACCATTACCTCGGGCTTATGATTCCTAACCGCACCACTAGACAATTCAATACCATTACAAACAATATCATACTGATATGCTAAAATATCTAATGGGTCTTTGTTCATTAATGCCTCTAACCCACCTTGTGGCATAGAAAATGGATTATGTGAAAAATCTATTTTATTTGTCTCTTCATTCATTTCATACATTGGAAAATCTACAATGAAACAAAATTTAAAAATATCTTTTTCACAAATATCTAATTCTTCAGCAATACGATTACGAGCCAACCCACTAAATTTAATAGTTTTAAGGTCTTTACCACATACAAAAAAGACAGAGTCGCCATTCTTGATATTAGCTTTATTTTTAATGCCGTCTAACTGTTCTTGAGTTAGCTTAGAAGCTATAGGACCTTTGGCATTGCCATCATTATCATAAATAATATAGCCTAATCCCCCTTGCCCTTCACCTTTCGCCCAATCATTTAGTTTGTCAAAAAAACTACGTGCTTTAGATGATGCACTTGGTGCGGGAATCGCCCGAACAAAGTTACCTTTTTCAACCAAAGTGGCAAACAAGCTAAAATCACTTCCCTTAAAATATTCTGTTACTTCAATCATTTCAATAGGATTTCTTAAATCGGGCTTATCTGAACCATATTTCAACATAGATTCTTTGTAGGGTATTCTAGGAAATGGTGCAGGAGTTACATCTTTGCTTCCTGCAAATTCTTTAAATGTGTTATACATAACATCATCTAATACTGTAAAAATATCTTCTTGTGTGGCAAAAGCCATTTCAAAATCTAATTGATAAAATTCTCCAGGAGTACGGTCTGCCCTTGCATCTTCATCTCTAAAGCATGGAGCTATTTGAAAGTATTTATCAAAGCCCGATGTCATGAACAATTGTTTAAATTGCTGTGGAGCTTGGGGTAAGGCATAAAATTTACCTGGATGTTTTCTACTTGGAACTAAGAAATCTCTTGCTCCTTCAGGCGATGAAGCTGTAAGGATTGGAGTTTGCAACTCTAAGAATCCTAAATGTTCCATTTTTCTTCTAAGGTAGCTAATTATTTGAGCTCTTTTAATAATATTTTTATGATTATGCTCTCTTCTTAAATCTAAAAAGCGGTATTTTAAGCGGATATCTTCGGGAGCGTTATCTTGATCTGCCACCATAAAAGGTAGAACTTTAGAAGGATTTTCCATTAAATAATCTGAAATTAAAACTTCAATATAGCCTGTAGTTAAATCTGAATTAATGGTGTCTTCACTTCTTTTAATAACTTTACCCACCACGGTAATTACAGATTCTACCCTGCTCTCTTCAACTAATTTAAAAGAAGGATTACTTTGATCTATAACACATTGCGTTATGCCATAATGATCTCTTAAGTCTATAAATATTAAGCTACCATGGTCTCTTTTTCTGTGTATCCAACCCGATAATTTAACTTCTAAGTCTAAATTATTTATACTTAATTCATTACATTTATGTGTTCTAAACTCATGCATAACCTACATACACCCCAATTGAATCTTTATTAAAAATTAAACATTATAATTATAATGACATCTTATCATATTTTATACATTAAACCAAGTATTTATATAAAAATTTAATTGTTAGAATAAGATATTTTATGCTTATTTTTTTTATAACAATAGACATTAAAGTTTTTATATATTAAATATTGTCTTGTAATTAATTTCAATCTTATCACAAGGGAATATAACAATGGAAAAAGAGATTTCTTATTACGATGCTATTACTGCTATTAATATTAATAACGGTATTGTTAAATTGATTTTGGGTAATCAAGATCAATCTCAAGTTATGGAAAATCAAGGAAAAGTTGTTCCACAACCAACTAAAACTATTGCTTTACCAATCAATACTTTTATTTATGCTTTAGCAGTGTTTGTTAAAGATCCTAAAAATCAAGATATGATTGCTAAAATGCAAGAAGCTGCTGGTTTAAATAAGACAGAAGAGTAGTCTTAATTAATTAAGCCACGAGATGTTCTTATTAACAAAATGTCTCGTGGTTTAGATTTTATTTGCAAAGTAGGTATTGTTTATGTTTAACTTCTTTAGATTTGACAACTTGTTCTCGGGCATGCGAAATTATAAAGATGTTTGGCTTTCTGTTTTTGAAGGTTTAGGGCTAATATTTGTCTCTTTAGATTTAAAAATTAAACAATATAAAACTCAAAGCTTTTTTAAAAAAACTTTTAATTGTTCACTAACATATCTACGTGGTCATTATATTTTTATAGATAACAGGCACATAGAAGTTAATACTTTTTATGGCATATTTATTGAAAATACCCATAGATTGTACGACAACTACCCTATAATTTTAGGAATAGATAAAAATCCAAAAGTTTTAAATTTGTTTCCCCATGTTTTTCAAGGTACCCTCTGCACTATTGAAACATGCAATATAGATATTACTAAAGATGAATTAGAATTATCTACAAAAGTTGATTCTATATCATTGTCTTTAGTGCTTGATGAAATACGCAGTTTGGAACAAATTGAAAATTTTTTAATAAACATGAAGTCTTTACTAAACAACGGTGGCACAATTTTTGGCTTTACCATTGTTGGGCAAGATATAAATCATCGTAAAAAAGCTCAAGAATTTATTCACTATCAGAATCATCATAAAATATGGTTTAATAAAGATAGAACAATTGATGAATTAGAAGAAATCTTTAAAAAGCATTTTGACGAAGTAATAATTAATGTTACAGGTTCTTTGTTAGCTTTTAAATTATCCTTAAAAAAAATACCTAAAAATACTAAGTCTTTACTACTAGATATCAACAATGTAGAAGGAAAATACATAATTATTAATCAACACAATAAAATAAAATAATTTTGATTATTATGATATTTTCATTTATACTATTTTAATGTATTAATTATATTAATGTTGGCTTTTCTTTTTATTATAGGTTGTTTATGAAAAAATTTTACTACATTACTACCCCTATTTACTATGTAAACGACCGCCCTCATATTGGTCATGCTTATACTAGCTTATCGGCAGATATTTTATCTAGATTTAAACATTTAGATGGATATGAAACTATTTTTTTAACAGGCACCGATGAACATGGGCAAAAAGTAGAAAAATCAGCCATTGCAAAAAATAAAACCCCGCAAGAATTTGTTAATGAAGTATCTGTATTTTTTAAAGAATTAACACCGCTTTTAAATCTTAGTAATAACGACTTTATTAGAACAACAGAAGAAAGGCACAAAAAAGCAGTTCAACACTTATGGCAAACACTAGAAGACAACTCCTGTATCTACTTAGATAAATATTCAGGTTGGTATGCATTAAGAGATGAATGCTTCTACGCAGAAGCTGAGTTAACCACTAAAGAAGATGGTACAAAGCTTGCTCCATCAGGAGCTACGGTTGAGTGGTTAGAACAAGATAGTTATTTTTTTAAATTATCATCATTTCAAGATAAACTTTTAGATTTTTACGCAAAGAATCCCAATTTTATTTCTCCTAAATCTAGGTATAATGAGGTGGTAAGTTTTGTAAAATCAGGCTTGAAAGATTTATCTATATCTAGAGATAATTTTAATTGGGGCATTCCAGTGCCAAATAACAACAAACATGTTATTTATGTTTGGTTAGATGCACTCACAAACTATATTAGTGCCTTAGGCTATCCTGCTAAAACCGAGCAATTACAGAATTATTGGGAGCAAGCAATTCATGTGGTTGGCAAAGACATAATTAGATTTCATGCTGTTTTTTGGCCTGCATTTTTAATGGGAGCCAATTTACCACTACCAAAGAAAATATTTGCACATGGTTGGTGGCTAAATGAAGGGGAAAAAATTTCTAAATCTTTAGGTAATGCTATAGATCCCAAACAGTTAATAGATAAATATGGACTAGATAACATAAGGTATTTTTTATTTAAAGAGATATCTTTTGGTAGCGATGGAGATATTTCACACAATAATATTGTATCTCGCATTAACAATGAATTAGCTAATGAATATGGAAACTTGTTGCAACGCACTATTTCTATCTTAAACAAATCTTTTGATAGCACTTTGGTAAATGTAAAATTAAGTGAGAAGCAAACAGAAATCATAAATGACACTAATCACACATTAGAAAAATGCCGAAACTATATAGATAATCAAGACTTATTAAACTATATAGACTGCGTAATGCAACTAATTAAATATGGTAATTTTTACATTAATGAAATGGCTCCTTGGAAATTAATAAAAGCAGAGCAACACGAAGAAGCACTTAGTGTATTATATGTGGTGTGCGAAATTTTACGTAGAGTATCACTGCTAATGCAACCCGTTATGCCAAGTTCGGCTAAAAAGATTTTAGATCAACTTAATATTAATGAAACAAAGCGTAGTTTTATTGATTTTAACAGCCTTATAGAAAATAATCACGTAGTTAATGCCCCTGTAATAGTATTTGAAAAATATATAGACAGCAATGATAATTCATGATGAGGCTATCTTAATTGCAAAATATCAATTTGGTGATAGTAGCAATATTTTAACTTTATTTACAAAAGAGCATGGCATTCAGAAAGGTTTATTGAAAGGAGCCAACAGTAGTAAAATTAGACATGTTTTATCTTTAGGCAATATTTTAAGCATAACTAAAATGGTGCGTTTAGAAGAACAATTAGGCATTTTAAAGGTAGACTTACAAGAAAGTAATCTTGCTAATATTTTTTATAATAATACCAAGTTATTAGCACTTACCACCATGTGTTCATTAATAGAAGAATTCATTCCGATGCAAGAGATTAGCACACCTTTTTATTTAGATAGCAAAGACATGATTGCGAATTTAACTAAAGATGATTTTTTATTACTATACGCTAATTGGGAATTACTATTATTAAATAATATTGGCTTTGGCTTAGATTTTTCTAAGTGCGTAGTATCTGATGCCCCAGATATTTACTATTTATCTCCAAAAAGTGGTAAATCTGTTAGTAAAACAGTAGGAGAACCTTATAAAGATAAATTATTTATTATTCCGCAATTTATTACTAACAAAACTACTCCCAACAATATTCAAGATATCTTAAATTTACTAGATATAACAACTCATTTTTTACAATTTTTCTGCACAGAGTATAACAAAAAAATTCCTAATATGCGTAATTTGTTGATAAAAAATCTAGCTACCTTGTTTTAGCTATAGTTACATTATTTTGTATTAATAGAAGAAACAGGCAGAGTGTAGGAAGCTAAAGAAGTTGAAGCAACGACAACATATTCAAAATATAAAAGACACGCAAGTCGCATGGCGACTATATATAGACTATAGGCGTAGCCTATTAAACTTGTGCCAGTATGGACACGCAAGTTGCGAAGCAACTGTATAAACATCGTGCGTAGCACTAAGCTTGTGCCTTATAAAGACACGCAAGTTGCGAAGCAACTATAAATAATTCTAGCTTTAGCTAGCATAACTTGTGCTGAACAGACACGCAAGTCGCATGGCGACTATATATAGACTATAGGCGTAGCCTATTAAACTTGTGCCTTATAAAGACACGCAAGTTGCGAAGCAACTGTATAAACATCGTGCGTAGCACTAAGCTTGTGCCTTATAAAGACACGCAAGTTGCGAAGCAACTATAAATAATTCTAGCTTTAGCT
>CANHGT010000005.1 GCA_947460385.1 Alphaproteobacteria bacterium | reverse complement strand
TGAAGCACAACGGGTTAAATTGGCAAAAGAATTAGCAAAAAAATCTACGGGTAAAACCTTATATATATTAGATGAACCAACAACAGGCTTACATTTTGAAGATGTAAATAATTTGTTAATGGTATTGCATAAATTGGTAGATCAAGGTAATACTGCAATTATTATAGAGCATAATTTAGATGTAATAAATACGGCAGATTATATCATAGATGTAGGTCCTGAAGGTGGTAAAGAAGGCGGTTCAATTATTGCCAAAGGCACACCACTTGAGATTTGTAATAATCCTAAAAGCATTACAGGAGCTTATTTAAAAAGATATTTGTAAGGGATAGCTAAATTATATATGAACAGAATAAATTGGTTATATTTTTTACGATATAAAGAAAATAAAGATAAGCCTATATTTTTATATGGATTATCTTTACCTACCAAGTGTGATGCTTGGACATAAGAAAAAAATCCGAAGACTTTTCCCAATGATAATAATAGTTATGAAATATATGTTATAACAAGCATTACTTCAGCTAACTTTAATTTCTCTAATAATGTAATTTCACATGAGAATTTACCTAAATTAAAACTAAAATATATTAATAAAACATCTTTAATGCAAGGCATGGAAAAAGATAAGCCTGCTTCACTCTTTGGTAAGGTTGTATCTTATATTGATGTATACTATACAGAAAATTATAAAGATTATAATAAAAATTTCAAAGATATAGATAGTATTTGTAAAATTTTAGAACAAGACACAGGGCAAGATTTTACAAATTTTTATAAAGAAAGATTAGGTTGTTTTGAGTATTGCAATATTCCTGAATGGGTAGAAGAAAGTACTATGAATTATTCTCTTCGTGCTCACGATATAAATAATAACTCTTCTTTTCAATATATTTTTAAACGTAATGAAAAATGGATTGAGGCTCTACATATTTCCTTAGTTGTTTATAATTCAGCAGGCAATGTTTTAATAGATGAATTAGCATGTATTAAAGAAAATGAAAGTGAATATGCTTTTAAAACTATTGTAGAGGGGTTTAATCCCGAAACTACTATAAAAATATATGATTGTAATGGTAAATTAATAGTAAAAGAGAGTGGACCATTATTTCACAAAGATTATGTCACTATTACTTATAATATGAAGTATATTCACGCCACCTATCTAGATCAAGATGGTAAACCTCATGTTTCTCCTTATTCATATATAGGTACTTTACCAGACCAAATTGAAAATATTGATGGGTGCTTTATATGTAAAGAAGAAAATATAGATTATGAGCAAGAAATAACTAATTTTTTTAATAATATAGTAAAATTATGCGATGTTGTTATTATTGATCCTTATATGTTTAAAAAAACAGACACAGGAATCATTCCATCATTTAAATATTTAACACGCTTAGAGCATACATCTATTAAATCTATAACTCTTTTAGGTAGCGGTAAAAGTGACCCTGATGTTATTCAGCATATTAAAAACAATGCAGATTTTAAAATACCATTTTACAATAATTTAAATTGCCTAAAAGCAAAACAGAATTTTCATGATAGATACATTTATATTAAATATAAAGATGGTGAAAATAATAATTATGTTATTTATTCCGTATCTAATAGCTTTAGTAATTTTATTAATAATTTTAATAATTTGTTAATAACTAAAATTCCAGAGAGTTTAAGTAATGAAGTTAAAAACTATCTTGATGGCATAATAGATAGTGCAGATACAAAGTATCATACAAAAAGAAATATTTATGATTAACAAAGAATATTTTTTGCAATTATTGTGTACCCATGTTTTTAATAACTCTATAAAAGATTGTAATAATAACAGTTACTTTGTTAATAGTGTGCCATCTTTTAAATTAACAGATACTGGTATAAATATTATTAAAGAGTTTATTCAAAATAATAAATTATTTCAAGAATTGAATAATAAAACTTCAGTTGAACTCCTGTGTGCTATAGAAGTATTAAAAGAATCTAATGTTGAATTAGAATTTTATAATTTATATAATACTGTTTTAATTAAGAATAAAGAAATAATTTTTAGTGAGTTAAATAATTTATTAATAAATGAATTATTTACAAATAATAACATTAATAAAGATGTTTTTAATATGCAAACTCATTCTGGTATAACTACGGTTATAAAAGATAGCAATAATATTAATTTCAATTTTTTACAAAATTGCTACACAAATATTGCTTGGCAACAAGTCAACAAGGAGCGACTATTTAAGTCTGGCTATTATATAAGTGGCTTAAAGCCTTTTTTAACAAGTTTAATAAATTACTGTTTTAATGATTTTCAAACTTGGTATAATGAAACACCACGTGCAGATTTAAAGCATATATCCACTTATCTATTATTAACTAGTAACAGTTACATAATATTCAATGAAGATCATTATTCATCAACAATAAATCTTTTTCAAATTCATTCTATTTTGTATTTTTATAATGAAAATGAATTATACAAAATAGATAACGGTTTTTCTCTTTTTACATTAAAAGACTACATTAAAGATAAAAACACATTATTGTTAATATTAATATTTTTATTATATAAAATGAATCCTAATAACCCTAATAACAACGAAGAAATTAAGCAAAAAATTACTGAATTATCAGATACTTTTCAAGATTTAAATGAAAGCATAATTGATAGCATTTTAATTAACGATTTTAATCATCATAACAAAATGGAAATTATTACTGTGTTAATGCTAGTTATTAACATCATTGAAGATATTAATAAAAAAGATAAGCTCCTTACACAGATATCAAACTATTTATTTACACACTTGGATACTTATAATGACAGGATTAGTTTAACCGAAATAGATAATATAGCTAATTTACATGGTGAAATTTTATACAATATGGAAACAAATATAGATTGTGTGAACAAATTAAAAGATAATTTTGAAAAGTATTATATCAGTATTCAAGAGCCTTATACCTATTATAGAAAGAACGCCTTATGGCAAACAAATTTATATAAAATGTTATACTGTATTATGGTAATTAATTGGTTAGTATATAATAAACATCAAGATAAATCAGTTTTAGCAAAATTAATAAATAAATTTCTTGAAGCAAAAAAATCTTTTAATATTTTTTATACTGATGATAACAAAATAGACACCTACTTAAATAAATTAAATAGAGTAATTTAGTATTACAGAAATAAAATGTTCTATTATTGAATATTACTACTTAAGGTTTATTTATTTTGTTTTGTACTGATAGAAGCAACATGCGAAGTATAGATATGAAGTGTAGCTTATACTAAATTAAAGGGTAAAAAGCGAATAAGGTGTTCAAAGTTAAACAATAGAGTTATACTATATATCAAAACTCTATTGTTATATAAAACTATAATTATTTTGCTTTAATTTTTTCTATGGCATAACTCTTGGTTTTTTCATTGAATTGTAGTAAATAACCCTTTTTTTCCTTATATAATTTCTTTATTTTATAAAATACAGGGTCTATTTTACCCCTTTCTAAGTATTTTTCACCAATATAGTTAGAACCATATTCTGAAATGTGATCCCTATTAAAATATAAAGAATGGATTCCTTTATTATAAATACAATTGGGATTACACAAAATATTGTTAAAATCTACATAATATACATTGCTATGTTTATCTGCTATGGTTTGCATGGCTTTATTACCATTTAATATATTTTGTGTTTGTTCTGGATTCATTACAGTATGATTTTTACTAAACCACCAAATATTATCTTGCATTATATAACGTGTATCAAGTTGATTATATTTTACAACCTCTCCTATTATTAAAACAAGCTTATCTTTTAAAATATTTTGTAAATTATATTCTAAAATGTTTTGTCTATTCGTCTGAAACCACATTTGCTGAGCGATAATAACCACATCATAGTCTTTGATAATATTGGGTAAATTCTCAAATAATGTGTTACAGGCCTCCCCAGGTGGTTTAAATTTATTATCTGGATTTAATAATGGCAAACACCCGCTATCCCAAAATCTTCTTATTTTAACACCCGTAATTTTACTAAGAGCAGGATAGTAATGTCCTGCATTGCTATCTCCTATTAATAATATATTTGGTTCATCTGTAATAACAGCTATATTGTCAAAATTGATATTTGCTCCATGATATGAACTAATATCTCTGGGGTTAATATCTTGAACTTTATTAAATAAAATCTTACCCCTATACAAAGAAGCCACATAAATTAAACAAGGCAATACTATTAATATTAATAATATTTTACCTATGCCCCAAGTTTTATATCTAAATTTCTGCTCTATTAAATAATACTGTAAACCACCAAGAACAATTGATGTTGTAAGTATTATTAAGCCTATTTGTATTGATATATTAATCCCATAAATATTCTTATACATAGCTAAAAGAAGCCAATGCACCAAATATATAGAGAACGACCACAAACCTATATGTTTAAATATCACTGAACCAAGTATTCTACTTACTATATTTTTATGGCTTCCAAGTAATATAATAATACTGGTAGGAAATACAACTATTAACGATAAATAACTAGGTAAATTATAACTTTCTTTTAAATACCATAAACCACCGCAAACACAAGCCATAGCTAGCAATGTTATAACATTTACAATTATAATCGTCATGTTCTTCTTTATTAAATTCAGAGGCTTATAGAAGCTGTACATTGCCACCAAACAACCAAGTAAAATGGCAAAAGCCCTAGTTGGTAGCATATAATAGGCAAATTTTTGATTATTTACAACCATAATAGAGGCGGAAAACACAGAGGCAACAAATAAAATAAACAGTATGGCAAAAAATAGCCTTTTATATTTACCAAGTAATAAAAACATGGCAGGTAACAATAAATAAAATTGTTCCTCAACCCCTAAAGACCAAAGGTGCAATAGTGGGGTTAGGGAAGCATCGGGGGCAAAATAACCTGTAGCTAAATGATTTTTAAAATACAAATTAGCAAAGCCAAAAGTAGAATAAATAGCACTTAATGATATTTTTTTAATATCAAGGCTACCTAGCCACAAATTAGCAAATACAATTGAAATGGTAACAATAAAAATAGTAGCAGGGGCAATACGCAGTAATCTACGCTTGTAAAATTTTAATAAAGATACTTTGCCCGCTTCTTGCTGTTCTTTTAAAAGGAGGGAGGTTATTAAAAACCCTGAAATTACAAAGAAAATGTCTACCCCTAAGTAGCCACCAAGCAAATAGCTTGGGAATATATGAAAAATTAGAACAGATATAACAGCTAAAGCCCGAAGCCCTGTAATATCTGCCCTGTAGTTCGTTAAGTGTGTGGTATTTTGGTATAATTTTGATTTTATGAAATTATACATATTTTTGTTAAGTGGTGTTGATGTTGTAATAATTGTTCTTATGAAAGTTAATTATAGTTATAAAAATGGTAAAATGCAATAAAAAAAGCCCCCTATTAAAACAATAAAGGGCTTCTTGGGTAAGACTGTTTAAGAAAATTAAGCAGTATAGGAAACTTTAGCTAAAATATACCATTGCCCGCTTGTGTTTTTCATACGGGTTTCTTGGGCTTGCTTGCCTGTTCCGCTATCTGTTGTAATAGTTGTATTGTTGATTGTAGCAGTAGTATTATTGGTAGCCGTAACCCCTGCCCTGTGTGAAGAAAAAGACGCCCAACTTGACCATTCAGAGTTACCCGAGCCTCCAAACTTAAGCGATGCACCTTCTTCATCTTTAAATGCTCCTGTATTATGATTTATAAAACTAGCTTGCCATGAACCAACCCCACCCTTTATATCATTAATAGGGTGATTATGTGCATTTTCTGTATGACTATGGGTATTACTATGCACATGGCTTTGCATTGCATCCATTTCAAAAGTACCTAGTTCCCGTGTGTCGCCAACTCTTATATGCCTTAAAGTGCCATCATGAAAATCAGGCATTGCAAAAGTGCCATCGCCCCTATCTTCTGCCTGTAACACTTCAAACAATAGTGGATAATCATCTATATAAACTATATTATTAGAATCCATTAACAACCATGTTTTTCTAAAGTTTGCCCCTCCTGTTTTTACTATTTCTTGGTTTTTATGTTGATTATCGGTATTGAACCATTTATCTATTCCAACCATGGATTCTATTTGATCTTCTATTGTTTTTTGTACTTTTTGCTGTAAATGTGCTAATTCCACACTTACTGTGCTTAATTGAGCTTTAGAACTACACAATTCGGTAGTTACACCTTCTAATTTAGCCGTTAAGTCTTCTATTTTAGCATTTAAAGTTATATTTTTCTTATTTAATAACATGATTACACCTCTTTTTTGATTATAACAACATAATTATACATTAAAAGTATAAAAATTGCAACAAAAAATAATGTTATAAAATACAACTATATAAAGATAATTCCTATAAATTGATCTGTTTTAATGTTAGGTAAACTTATTAGATGGTGCATCTAAAATATAAATAATTATATATAATATTAATGTTTCATATTACTATTTATATGCACTATTGCGTCTGCATGGGGATATTTGTACTTTCATTGTTGAATTATAGCATTAACTACTACCTCTGCAGGTATATGCTCATATTGTTCTTGTGGTGGGGTTGTTTCATCTAATTGGGAATCTTCATTTAATATTTCGTTGTCTGTTTCTTCATTAAAAGTATTATCATCTTCTTCCTCGGCAAAAATATCATCGTCAGGTATTGCTAGCATATCATTTGCATTTAAGGAGAAACTACCAAACACAAATAAAGACATAAATAAAATTAGTTTTAAAAAAGACATCAAAAATCTCATAAATTAATTATATAAAAATATAGTTGTAAAATTTATATACGGCTAAACTCTTTTGTATAACAGAAAATATGTCAACATACCAACTACAACACCAGGTAACACTTCATATAAAGTGCTTGAATATCCTAAATTAACCCAAACATACATGCCTATTAAACTAGTTATAATCATAATAATACTTAGCTTTTCACTTATTCTACCATTAAAACTTCTTACCATTATCAATGGCATAAATGCACACGACAGCACCGACCAAGCAGAGAATATAATATTAAAAATAGTGTCAGCATTAATAATAGATAAGCATAATGCTAAGGAAATAATTAAAAATGTGCCTATTTTATTATATAAATAACTCTTTTTACCTATGTTTAAATCATTAACTAGGGTAGATGCACAACTTAGTACTTGGGAATCAATTGTAGATACCGCTGCGGAGAATAATCCTGCTAAAATTACACCAACCAAAATTGCAGGAAGTAATTCTTTAGATACAAGAAACAACATAAATTCTTTTTGTGAATCATCTATATTCCCTATGAATACTTTCGTAGCAAAAGCTACCGTAAATACAATACAAGCAAATACAATATAGCCAATATAATATGAACCACGAACTATCCAAATATCTTTTACCGAACGCATTGCCATATAACGAACCACCAAATGAGGTTGCCCTATAAAACCTGCACCGCCTATTATATAGCCAATAATAATGAAAAAACCACCCCAAAAAACCCCTATTGTATTATTTTCAGGGAAAAAGTTCATAAAAGTTGGTGATACACTATTCATTCCTACCCATAATTGCTGTATTCCACCTAATTTATTAATTAACACCACACATAAAATTAGCATGGCACAGAACATAATTATAGATTGTAAAAAATCTGTCCATATACTTGCACGCAAACCACCAAATACACAATATAAAAAAGCAATAATTGCTGTTATAATTGCCCCTGTGTAGTCTCCCCAAGATAACAGGGAAGAGAAAGCATAACTAGTAGCCTTAAATTGGGCAGAAGCTTGTACTCCTAAAAAAACTATAACTAATATACTTGCAATTACACGTAAATATTTATAATTTTCATTGTTACTTTTAGTTAAGAGATCAATGTAAGTTAAAGAGTTATTCTTATTAGAAATATTGTACATTCTTTTAAGAAAAATATAATTTGCTAAAAAATCACCTAAAATCCATGGAAATGTTATCCATATTGCTGATAATCCTACAGTATAGCCATAGCCTATTATTGCTGTAAACATAAACCCACTATTATTTGTAGCAAAAGTAGATAAACCAAGCAACCAAGGCGAAGTGTTATTACTTGCTAATACATAATCTCTAGTATCTTTATTCTTTTTTATACTAGATAATAAACCTACCGCTGTAATGAGTAGTAACATAAATATAAAGCTATATAATATCAATAGATATCTCCTTAATAAAAGTAAAGTTATTGCTTAATGATAAAAGTAAAGTTATTGCTTAATGATATAATTAAATTGATTTGGATTCATAATTAAAGGAAACCAAACATAGTAAATATATCTAATTTTGTATAATTTGAATACTTTATTTGTGTTTAAGATCATTTATATCCCTAAATTGATTCTATTACTATTGGGGATAAATTTACTAATTAACATATAATAGTTACAAATAGAAAATCCTACGCAACAAACTATTACATAGGATTTTCTTTATTGAATAATTTATATATTATTTGATCATTTCCAAATCTCTATATTCTACAGGAGGTGGTAAATCATCTATTTTTTTAACTTTCTTATTTGAATAGTTATTTTGGCGAGGCTGTTTTTTAGGCTCTGACCTTACATTTTCTTCTTTGTAAGTCATTAGACTCTTGTATTTTTGTAATTCATCGTGTAAAAGTACAGTAGATACAGCCCTTGATATATCCATACTACTTTTAAAAACAACATTAAAGTTATTAGACAATAAAACACCTTTATTTTTACCATCTGTTAACATTAAAGTAGAAATACTTCCATCATCTAACAGAGGCTCTCCAAATTCTTTAGTAATACCCATATTTTTAAAGAAGCTAATAGGTTTAGCATTCTCTAAGCCCTGATTAGAAGATACATCAACTCCTAAAGGAACATCAACTTTTTCTCCCCAGCTAAAGCCTAAAGACCAACCCTGTTTAACATATATTGCAAAAGCAGAATCTAATATATCTTGAATATTGTTATATAAATCTATATTGCCATCTTTGTCTCCATCTACTGCATAAAACAAATATGAAGAAGGTAAGATTCCTAAATAAGTAAAGGTACCATCGTTATTACCTAAAGAATCTATACTTACATAACCTTTATCAACCAGTTGTAAAAAATATAATAATTCTTTAGAATTATTTTCAGCACTTTTATCCATTACTATATAAGTAGACAATATATCAATTAATTTATTGTTACCATATTTATCGCCAAAATCACTTCCAACTCCCATTGTTGCTACCACTAAAGTTGCAGGAATAGTTGTTAATTTTTCTTTGTCTGATAGCACTCCAACATTATCTTTATAGAATAATTGAGCCTTAAGAATTAAAGAATCAGTTAATGTGTACCGCAATTCTTCTTGAAAATTCATTTTATTTTCAAGGGTCTTGTCTAAATCGGTAACAACCTTCACCTGCTTATTAAAACTTTCTATAGTCTGTTCAGAAATTCCAGAATTTTCTAGCTCTACAGTAAAATCTTTTAACCATCTCTTAAAATCAGACTGCAATTTATTGCCCTGAAAATCAATAGAGAAAGCTATAAAAACTATAAAAACAACTCCTAAGAGAATAAACCAACGATGTACCTTAAGCATTATACCCACATGTGTTATTTATGTAACCAAACAATTTTATTTATTTTTATTATAATAGATAATATCTTTACAAGCAACTATTATAATTCATTTTATCTTTTCTGTAAAAATTTTGACTTAACATCACCAAATATCATCAACAAAGGTGCAGCAATACACAAAGAAGAATATGTGCCAAATATAATTCCTACTAACAATGTAAAGCTAAAACTTTTAAGAGACTCACCTCCCAATAGAAAAATAGCAAATAAAACTAACAAAACTGTTATTGAGGTAGCTAAACTACGGGATAAAATTTGATTCATACTAATTTTTAAAATTTTAGATACATCTTGTTTAATATATTTTTTTATATTTTCACGCACTTGGTCAAATATTACCACCGTATCATTAATAGAATAACCAACAATTGTTAATAGTGCTGCAATTGTACTTACATTAACTTCAAATGAAGATATAGATAAAAATAGTAATGTAATTACAACATCGTGAATTAATGCTATAACACCAATTAATCCGTACTGCCAATCAAACCTTATCCATAAATATATCATTATTCCTAAGAAAGATAAGCTTATAGATATAATTGCACCTTGCAACAACTCTTTTGATATACTTGGACCAACAAATTGACTTTGAACTATCTTAAAATTATATGGTTCTATAACTTTTTTTACGCTACTAACTAAAGTTGCAATATCTGTGAAATTATTTAAAGAATCTATATTAATTAACAATTGAATTTTGTTGTTATCAAAATCTTTAATTGTAACATCTTTAATATTTATATCTTTAATTTTATTTAACAAAGTATCTTTTGAATATGTAGCAGGACCTACTGCATCTATAACTATGCCACCTTTAAAATCTATCCCTAAATTTAAACCTTTAGTAAACAAGAAAATAAAAGACAACAATATTAAAGATGCAGAAAATAAAAAATATATTTTTCTATATTTTATAATTTCTACATTTACCCCTGCTTTTAATAAACCCAGTTGCATTAGGCTCTCCTTCTTTTAGCTCTTTGATTATTTTTTATTAACAATAAACTTATCAAACATCTTGTAACAAAAACTATGCCAAACATTGAAGACAGAATACCTATAATTAAAGTAATAGCAAACCCACGAATTGGACCAGAACCAAAGCCAAACAAAAATAGTGCAGTAAATAAAGTTGTTAAATTAGAATCTAAGATAGTTACAAAAACCCTTTGAAAAGCATTGGACATTGCCAAATTATAAGACTTATTACCCTGATTCATTTCAAATGCAAACCTTTCATACACTAAAATATTAGAATCTACCGCCATACCAACAGTTAAGATAATTCCCGCTATGCCCGGCAAAGTAAGAGTTGCACCTAGCAAAGATAAGCCAGATAAAACAAATATTACGTTCATCATTAGTGCTACATTTGCTATTAATCCGAGTTTTTTATAAAAAAAGATCATAAAACCAAAAACAACTAAATATCCTAATAGACCCGCATACAATCCAGAATTAATCGATTCTTGACCCAGTGTTGGCCCTACTATGCGTTCTTCTACTACTTTTAAAGGTACAGGCAAACTACCTGCCCTTAAAAGAAGTGCTAATTCTTGTGCTTCATCTACGGTAAAATTACCTGTAATAATTCCACTACCACCTGTAATTGGGCTATTAACCATTGGGGCCGAAATGACTTTATTATCCATTACTATTGCTAACATTTTCCCCTTATACTCAGAGGTAAGACGAGCAAATTTACTTCCACCATCGGTATCAAAAGTAAATGCCACCACAGGATTATTATCTTGAAATTCTAATTTTGCATTAACCAAATTTTTACCATACAAATCAGGCTCAATTTTAACAGCATAATTTTTGGTATAACCATCTTTAGATGATATATATTTGAAACCAATAGGAAGATTCCTACCTGAAAAAGTTGACTCTGAATCTACTTTGTGAAATGTTAATACCGCAGTAGTACCTAATATTCTTTTTATTCTTTCAGGATCATCAACACCGGGCAATTCAACCACTATTTGATTATCTCCCTGACGTTTAATAGTGGGTTCATTAACCCCTGTTTGATCTATTCTTTTACGTATAATCTCTATAGAATTTTCTATAATACTGCTTAATTGTTTTTCGTACAAAATGCTTGTTATTTCTACTATAACATCTTGATTAGTAAGCTTTATAATTAGAAGATTATTAGCATTTAATATTTCTTGTTGTATTTTAGAGTAATCTTCCTTATTTGAAAGAGTGAATCTTATAGTATTATCTTGTTCGCTTATATTGCTATAAGATACACCACTAGATATTAATCTTGAGCGAACTAGTTCATATGCAGTTTTTCTATAGTCTTTTAAAAAAACATTATTATCTGCTTCTAAAACCAAATAGGCTCCACCTTGTAGGTCTAACCCAAGCTTTAAACCACCTGAATTATCAGAGTCTTTGCTTTTTTTATAAAAGTCAGCCCCAACAACATAGAGTGCTATAACAAAAAGACAGAGAGTAAGAACACTCTTCCAAATAGGAAAATCGCGCATTTTAAAATCAAACCTAGCTATAGCTACATTATTATAATTTAAAAATACGTTTTATAAATTTAATATGAAAATCCATATAAAATAAATATATTTTCAAATGTAAAATAATTTACTATAACAAAATATTAGTTATTTAATTATACTAGCAACAAATGTTTTCATTACTTCAATTTCAACGTTATTTGA
Organism: Alphaproteobacteria bacterium; assembly: GCA_947460385.1. Lineage (GTDB taxonomy): Bacteria > Pseudomonadota > Alphaproteobacteria > WRAU01 > Hepatincolaceae > CANHGT01. The sequence goes on along the minus strand of CANHGT010000005.1, from coordinate 24,168 downwards.
AATTTCAATTATAAGACGATCTTCTTTAAGTGATTTAACCGTACCAATTATGCCTGAACTAAGAAGAATTTTATCGCCAGATTTCAAATTATTCACCATAAGAACATGTTGCTGTTGTTTCTTTTTTTGTGGTCTTATTAATAAAAAATAAAAAATAACAAAAATAAAAACAAAAGGAAGTATGTTCATTAATAAAACTTGTATCTTAGAAGATTCTACAACAGCACCTTCAGCTGCATTTAATATTGAAACCATAAAAAAACTCCATACGTTTAATAGATTAATAAAATAAAAACTTTATAACATTCTTTTAATATAGCCATAATAACACAATATTTTATATTTGCCAAATAATATAAAAAACATATTACCTATAGCTATTTAAATATGCTAATGGGTCAACAGGTTTTACATCTCTTCTTAGTTCAAAATGTAATTGTGGCTGTGATAATCCTCCGCTATCCCCTACCTTTGCAATAGCATCGCCTTTGTTAACGGTATCACCTTTTTTAACTAATACTTCAGATAAATGTGCATAGGCACTTACCCACTCACTGTTATGCTGTAATAATAATAAAGTTCCAAATTCTTTAAGTTCTTCCCCCACATAAATTACTAAACCTGTTTGAGTAGCTCGTACTAACGAACCTTTTTTAGCTGCAATATTGATACCTTCATTTATTACACCTTCTTCTTGCGGGCCAAATGGTATTAACAACCTACCTACTACCGGCCATAAAAAACCATCTTGTTTTAAAGCATTAGAACGAATAGATTTATAATTGCTTTTTACCTTTAAAATCATGTCAACGCTTAATACCGACGATCTGTCTAGCATATTTAAGCTTAGTAAATCATCTCTTGTCATACTGTGTGCTTTAGATATAGAAAAAAAGGTGTCGCCTTTTCTTACTTTATAATACTTGTAATCGGGAACACTTGAATCAATATCCATTATTGGGTCTACAATATCTTCCTCTTCGTAAACATCATCGGCATTCTCTTTTGTAGATTCTTCTACTACTGGAACCAAGATTTTTAATTGTTGGTTTAATTTAATAGATTGTTTAGAATCTAAATTATTCCACTTTATAATATTTTCGGTGGTAACCTTGTATTTTTTAGACAAATTATATAAAGTATCCCCTTGAGCAACCACATGAATTATTTCTTTGGTATTAATAACATCTACAGAGTTTTCCTTTACCTTTGGTTGTGATTCATTTGAATCTGAAGCAGAAGTATATTGTTCATCTAACTCTTCTTTAACAAACCACTTGGTATTTGTTTCTTTGCTAGTTTCCTTAATTACATCTTGAAAACGATCTTTATTGCCTACTAACCATTTGGTCATTGACTGATATTTTTGTAATTGCTTAACTTGCTCTTGACTTTCTAAATTATCAGCAACAGGACTTACTTCTTCTTTCACAACTTCTGTTTTTTGCACTTCCTCGGCAAACAATATAGCCATTGTAAAAAACAAAAATCCTACAACAAATAATAATTGCACTTGAATACTTTTCTTCATAAACGCCTCAAACTGTTAAATAAATATCATATATCTAATACTATAAATTATATATATAAAAAAAGAGTAAAGATTATTTAATTTAATGTGATTTTATAGATGTTTTTCCATTCATGTATGGTATTAATACCTTTGGTATCAATATTGAGCCATCTTCTTGCTGATAATTTTCCATTACGGCAATTAATGCTCTACCTACTGCTACTCCTGAACCATTTAAAGTATGAACTAATACATTTTTTGAATTTTCTTGGAGAATTTTTGTGTTCATTCTTCTTGCTTGAAAATCGGTACAATTTGAACAACTAGAGATTTCTCTATATTTGTTTTGACCTGGCAACCATACTTCTATGTCGTATGTTTTTGCTGCAGTGAAACCCATATCTTGGCTAGATAAGAGCATAACCCTGTATGGTATTTCTAATTTTTGCAGAATTTTTTCAGCACTTAATAACATATATTCTAATTCATTAAACGATTCTTCAGGGCTAGATATAGATACTAATTCAACCTTATAAAATTGATGTTGTCTTAACATTCCCTTAGTATCACGCCCTGTTGAGCCTGCTTCTGAGCGAAAACATAAGCTTAAGCCTGTATATCTTAACGGTAAGTCATTATAATTAATGGTATCTCCTGCTACGATATTTGTTAAGGGAATTTCTGTGGTAGATATTAACCATTTATTATCGGTAGTTTTAAATAAATCTTCTTTAAATTTAGGAAGTTGCCCCGTGTTGAACAACGCTTCTTCATTTAACAATACGGGAACAGCATGCTCTTTATAACCATTTTCTTGTACATGAACATCTAGCATAAAATTGGCTAAAGCTCGCTCTAGTTGTGCTAATTCACTTTTTAAAATTACGAATCTACTACCCGACATTGCCGTTGCTTTGTTGAAATCCATCATTTTAAGGTTTTCACCCAATTCAAAATGTTCTTTAGGTTGAAAATTTAAAGATTTTATTTCACCATACTTTTTAACTTCTTTGTTGTGTGTTTCATCGCCTACTGGAACATCTACATTTGGTATATTTGGAATACTGGCTAAAATATTTTTAATTTTATCTTCTAATTCCTTTGTTTTGCTTACTAAAGCATCTTCGGTAGCCTTTGTACTACTTACTTGTTCCATTAAAGCGGTAGCATCTTGTTTTTGTGCTTTTAAAACTCCTATATCTTTAGATAATTTATTTCTAACAGATGATAAATTTTGGCTTTCTGTTTGATATTTTCTTACCTCTAAATCTAAATTTAATAATTCCTGCAAAGAGAAGTCTATCCCCCTGCTTTTTAAAGCTTTTTCTAGTATTTCAGGATTATTTCTAATTAATTTTATATCTAACATTTATACACACCATTTTTTGTAAATAATAGAATTTTATTAGGATTATAACATATTATTTAAAATATAAATATTTACGTTTTACAGTCTTAGACAATTTAGGTAAAATAAAATTACTTAGAATCCAAATTATTATGAAACACCAGATAATTCTTACAAAAATTGTTATCCACCAATTGCTACCGAGTATTATAAAAATCATGCTATCTTCTACAACACCATGTGCTATACTAATAAAACTAACAACCTTTAAAGATTGCTCTTTTTTGAAAGTGTTATTACTGCTACTCTCTTCATTTAACAACCCCCAGCCGTATGATATACCTATTAAAAAACATATTAATGTAATCATAGAATTACTTCGGGTGATTCTTAGTGTTTTAGCAAAAACATTAAAATGCTTGTTGATTGCATTCATTATATTTAGGTCTTTTAGTATTTGTACTATTATAAAAACTAAAAAAATTACAGTAAAAATATAAAACACTACCTTCAGTTGTGATATTAACCATGTGTAGATGTTTAATTGCCAAATTTGAAACTGCACATTAAAATCAGCTAAGTTCCAAATACTCAGTAAACTTAATTGCTTGTCTCCTGTGTTTTGCATTAGAATATTACTTACTTCTTCTTGCAAGTAAGAAAAATATGTGCAAAAATAGTGTACTATTAATCCAAGCAACAATGCTGTAAAAACTCTTAAAATAACAATGTAAGATGTTTTTACTCCTAATTTATATGCAATTGCTGATTCTACAAATAAATTGTGGGCAATTAAGCAAACTAAAGATAAGACAGTTAGTTGCTCGTAAGTTAACCCGTAGTCGTGAAAAAGAACTAAAATCATAGAAAAAGCACCGTAATTGCCGTTGAAAATGGCAACAAGCCATACCACAGCATATACGGGAGGAATACCTAAAAAATCCATAACGGGCATAAAAGGATAAGTTAAATAGGTTAATATATTTAACTCTTCCGCCAATTTAACACAAATAATTATAGGGATCATAAATTTTAATAAATCCCAAACATTAATTAATGTTTTATTAAAAATAGGTTGCAAATAACTAAACATTACTAAATATAACCTCCACCCATTAAACGTTTATAATTACCAACTTCTTTATAAAATGCACAGGTTTGACCTTTAGCTACACCGTAAACATCTTTGCTAAAAATTACTTTGCATTGATTATTATCCATAGGAATAATTTCTGCAATGATAGGCGGTTGCGAGGCTCTTACTTTTGCTAAAAGTGTCATTTTAGTAGTAAATGGCTCATCGCCTAACCAATTAACATCGCTTAAAATAACTTCCCTAGTGGCAAGATGTTCTTTTGCACCTACTGTAACATCAAAAGTGTTTGGATTAATATCAATAACAAAATATGGCTCTTCTGTGCCACTAATACCAATACCTTTTCTTTGACCCACGGTAAAATGATGAATGCCCTCATGGGTTGCTAAAATTTTACCATCTACGGTCTTAATATTGCCTTTAGTATCGCTTGTAAAAGTATGGCTTACTATATTGGCATAAGAATCTTTACCATTAAAGCATATGCCACTAGAAGATTTTTTTTCTGCCACATGAATACCAAATCTTGATGCTTCAGCCCTTACTAAATCTTTATTATATGTGGCTAATGGGAATCTTACTTTTTGCAAAACTTCCCTACGCACTTGAGATAAAAAATAGCTTTGATCTCTACCGTCAACTCCTGCATAAATTTCTCCAAGCCCTGTTTCTCCGGGTAACCATTTAATGTAATGCCCTGTAACTAAAATATCGCCTTCTAATTTGGTTAGCTCATTAAACATTGCCCCAAACTTAATAAATCTGTTGCAACGAATACAAGGATTTAAGGTGATTCCTTTAGAATATCCATCTAAAAATGGAGTTATTACTTCTTGCATAAAAGAATCTTTTAAACTTTCAATCGCAATATGTGGAATATTAAATAAATCTGCTACTTTTTTCGCATCTTCCAATGCCGTAACATCTTTTCTTATAATACCTCTTTCAATATCGTTGTCGTACAAAACATAGGTGATTCCTACTATATTCGTGTATCCAGCCTCCTGTAACAGTGCCAAAGTAAGGCTACTGTCTACACCTCCCGACATTGCTACTATAATTTTGGCATTTTTATCTACGTTAATAAAATCTATCACCTTGTTTGATCCTAAATATTTCTGCTTCAATGAATTATGTGTACAAAATAAAATTAATTTTATCATAAATAAAAAAAATATGGTAAAATTTATATATAAATATATCTTCTGTAATTGTGTTTTAATTTAAAAAAAGGCAACCAAAATGAATAAAGATAATTCTAATGTTGAAAAATCTAGTGAAAATAAAGATAAACTACCCGATGAAAATTTATCTTTAATGACACTGGAAGATGAAATGCTAGAAAACTTAAAACAGCATAATATTCCAGATTACCTTATTAGTGTTTACAATTGGGCTTATGTAAACCCAAAAAATATAGACAGATTAGACAATTCATTTATTTATCACTTTATTTTATTTGGTCAGGGCTGGAGACTAATGAAAGCCTATTTGCAAGAAATTAAAGAAGGTGATAGAGTTCTACAAGTTGCCCATGTATACGGAAATTTAGTAAAAAAAATGGCTGAAAAAGTAGGTTCTAAGGGTACTTTAGATATTATTGATGTTGTACCTCATCAACTAGAAAGAGCTGCAAAAAAGCTAGTAGATTTTAAAAATGTAGATATGTGGCTTCAAGATGCTTCACAGCCATATCATAGGCAATACGATGTAGTTGGAGTATACTTTTTATTGCATGAAGTTCCTGATCCAATCAAGCGTAAAATTATTGATAACGCTTTAAAACAAATAGATGAAAATAATGCTAAAGTAGTTTTTATAGACTATCATTATCCATCTCCGTATAATCCTGTACGCAATATTTTAAAATTAGTAAATATTTTTTTAGAGCCTTATGCAAATATAATGTGGGATAAAGAAATTTACGAATTTACTAATCAAGCCCATAAATATCATTGGGAAAAAACCACGTTCTTTGGCGGTGTGTATCAGAAAGTAGTTGTTACAAGAAAACCATAGCATTTAACAAATAAAGAATTTTATAAAGAGGATATGTGTAATAATTATCCTCTTTATACATTAGCTATATCTTTACTTAAAATATAGAAGACTAATCTATACAATATGACCCTCTTACATCTAATACTTAAAGTGGTGATTTATCTATCTAAAAAGCTTGATAATTATTAACTTAATATATATTGGGTGGAAAAACATCCTATACAGAACATAAGCTTATTTCTTAGGACTTAAATTATTAAAAAAGGCTAATGCAAAACACATTAGCCTTATTTCAAATTATATAAAAACTATTTTTTAGCTAATTGAGCCATAATAATATCTAAGGTTCCCTTAACTGTATCTATTTTTTCAGCGTCTTGGGTAGGAATTTCAATTTCATACTTTTCCTCTAAAGCCATTATTAACTCAACAAAGTCTAAACTATCTAAACCTATATCTTCATTTAACTTGCTATCTTCTTTAATTGTAGATACATCAACATCAGAATGGTTTTTAATTATCTCTTTAATTCCATTCAAAAGTTCTTCTTTACTCTGACTCATAATAAACTCCTTAATATTTCAATAAATTATTAAACATAAACTTAACTTACTTAACTTACTTAACTTATTTAACTTACACAAAAAATCTAGCTATATTTAATAAATACAACTACATAATAAAATAATTATTTATTTTGTCAACAATAAACAATAAAACTATTTTTTAAGCCATGAACATACCGCCATTTATATGGATTGTTTCCCCAGTAATATAAGAAGCTTCATTGCTAGATAAAAAAGTTACTGTATCAGCTACTTCTTTAGTTGTTCCCATTCTTCCCATGGGAATAGAAGACAAGATTTTAGCTTTTACATCTTCGCTAAGGTCTTTCGTCATTTTGGTTTCAATGAAGCCAGGTGCTACTGCATTTATAGTTATACCTCTTTGTGCAAACTCTTTAGCAAGGGTTTTAGTAAGTGCGGTTAAGCCACCCTTTGATGCAGTGTAATTAGCTTGTCCAAAATTACCTGTATGCCCAACAACTGAGCTAATATTAATGATACGCCCAGATTTACGTTTCATCATTTTTGACAAAGCTAATTTTGAAAGTAAAAACGGAGTTGTTAGGTTCAAGGCAATAACGTCATCCCAATCATTTTTAGACATGCGAATACTTAAGTTATCTTTAGTCATTCCTGCATTGTTCACTAAAATATCAACCTGACCTAAAGATTCTTCTGCTTGTTTAAAGAGTAATTCTAGGGAATCTTCACTCATTAAGTTGTTAGTTTTTATAAGAAAAACACGTTCTTTCAGTTCGCTTAATAAGTCTGTAATATCTGTGGTAGATGATAAAGCTAATGTAGCACCTTGCTTATGTAAAGATATTGCAATTTCACGCCCTATTCCTCCACTAGCACCTGTAATTAAAGCTTTCTTACCTGTTAAGTCACAAAACATATTGTTATATTCCTTGTTGCATTATTTAATACTTAATATATTACATAAATTTTATAAAATTTTCAATATCTAAATGATTTTGAAGATTGATTCTATTGATCTTTACATTGGTTTTCTTCATTAATCCTGTTAAAACATTACCACTACCAACTTCTATAATTTCTGTAATATTGTCTGCAATCATTAAATCCATAGTTTCTCGCCATCTTACTGGTTTAACTATTTGCTCTATTAAAAGTTCCTTAATTTTTTGCCCACTTTCAACGGTTTGAGCTAACACATTAGATATTAATGGAATAGAAACATCTTTAATATCTGCGTTGCTTAATACTTCTGCCATTTTGTTAGATGCAGGTTGCATTAAAGGGCTATGAAAAGCTCCGCTAACATTTAATTTAATTGACATTCTTGCACCAAAATCTTTGCAATTTTTTATGACATTATCAACAGAATTACAATGCCCACTTAATACTACTTGCCCAATACAATTATCATTGGCTAAAACACATACCTCACCAGGTAAAGTTGATTCTTTTAATAAATCTTGAATTTTTGCATAATCAGTCATGCCTAAAACAGCTACCATGCTTCCCTTTGTAATAGAATTAGCAGATTCCATCGCTTTACCCCTAAGTTTAAGAAGTTTAGCAGATTCTGTTAGACTAATACTGTTAATTGCAGTTAGTGCAGAATATTCTCCTAAAGAGTGTCCTGATATAAATTTAGCATGATTTTTAAGATTAAAGCCAAAATCTTTTTCCAAAACCCTAATAATTGCTACAGATACTGCCATAAGTGCTGGCTGGGCATTTTCTGTAAGGGCAAGTTCTGATTCTAATCCCTCAAACATTAAAGTAGATAAGTTTTGACTTAAAACACTGTTCACTTCTTCAAATACATATTTGGCAGTTTGAAAATTATCGTATAAATCTTTACCCATACCAATTTTTTGTGATCCTTGACCCGGAAATACAAATGACTTCAAATCTTAACTCCTTTAACTGTGTTTTTTAATCTTATTAAGATATTAATAGATAAATTAAAATCTTGCAAACTGTTTTATTTATGTTACAATGTTTTATATTACAGGAAAACATTCCCTAGTATCATTTTACAATTATTATACTATACTCTTTGTTTTTAAGAGTTGAACAATCCAATGGGGAGAACTAATATGGCTTTTTATGAACACGTTTTTTTAATGAGGCAAGACCTATCTGCATCTCAGGTAGAAGACATAAGCAAAAAAATTAAAGATATAATAGAAGCAGATCAAGGTAAAGTTACCAAAATAGAACAGTGGGATTTAATGAATCTTGCATATAAGGTGAAAAAAAATAAGAAAGCTTATTTCACACTAATGAACTTAGATGTTTCTCCGGAAACTTTAAAGAAAGTTCAACAAAGTATGTCTGTAAATGAAAATATTTTAAGATTCTTAACGATTAAAGTAGATGAGTTAGACAACAATCCTTCTCCTGTGCTAAATGAAATTAAAGGTCATAACGACCATTCAGATTCGCAAAATGATGATGATGTTCTTATTGAAAAAAATGTTAACTACAAAAATGTTGAATATATTAAAAGATTTATCACAGAACGAGGAAAAATCTTACCTAGAAGATTAACAATGTCAGACTCACAAGGTCAAAGAAAAATAGCACAAGCAATCAAAAGATTAAGATTCTTAGCTCTTATTTCTCCATTATATAAATAAACTTATAAATTAAGCACACGTTGTTCTACAAATATAGCGTGTGCTTTTTTTAAATAAAAAAAGCATGGAAAACATTAAAGACATTTTTAAAAAACTACCTTATAGTATATTTACAAGCTCATTGTTTTTTGGCATATTCTTTTTGTTTTATAATTCAAATTCAGAAGTGGGTGTTACTGCCTTAATATTATTATTAGTTTTATTTTTTCCATTAATTCTTTCTGGGTTATGGCTAGGGTACACAGCAGTTTTACTACCAATAATATTTGCTTCTACAATATATTTTATTAATCCTATTACTACCGCTGTTTTATTAATAGTATTCATTATACCTAGTAGTTTACTGGTGTTAATTACTAGAAATCAAAACATTAATAAATATTGCTCACCCATAATTTTTATAATTTTCTATATTATTTTCATCAATACTTTATTGCTCACATACTTTTCCTATAGAATTGATTCGTCTATTTATAGTTATCTGTACGACTTGTTTACCTTTTTATCTATATCAATCATTAGTAGTAATAAAGATATATTTGAAGGAATGGATACCACAAATACAATAAAAATTATATCATTTATAATTCCTGCTATCTCTTCATTTTTATGGATTGCATGGATTAATATGAATTATAAATTAGCATTATTAGTTATGAGTAAAACAGAAATATCATATACAAACAATCATAATAATATTTTTTTACCTTCATGGTACACCTATGTTTTTATTATAATTGCAGTTTCTACACTGCTTATAAATAAAATATTTGTAGATGCAGAAAATTTATGCTATACTCTGTATAATATTTTGTTAGTTTTGTGGATTTGCTATTTTTATCCTGGTTACTCCATAGCATGGAAATTAGTTAAAAGTAGAAAAAGTATTCTATTGGAATTGCTTTTTATTGCATTTTTTATTTTTGCCTTTGTAGAAATCATGTTATTAATAAGTTTCATTGGCTTTTTAGAAAACTTACACGTCTTTAGAAAATATAAAAAAAATTAATGTTACACGAGGAAATTATGGAAGTTATTTTATTACAAAGAGTTGAAAAACTAGGTTTTATTGGTGATATAGTAAATGTAAAAAATGGTTATGCAAAAAACTATTTAATACCTAATAAAAAATGCTTGAAAGCTACAGAAGAAAATAAAACTATCTTTGAAAGCAGAAAAGCTACTTTAGAACTAGAACATATCAACAGTAAAAAAGAAGCTGAAGTTGTTTCTGCAAAAATTGCAGGGCAAAGTGTAATAATTATTAGAAATGCTGGTGAATCAGGCTATTTATATGGCTCTGTAAAACCTAAAGATATTGCAGATGCTTTTCAAGTAAAATCTTTTGTGTTAGATAAAAATCAAGTTGCTATTCCAGAACCTTTGAAAACCTTAGGTGTATTTAATATTAAATTAATGATTCATTCAGAAGTAGAAACAAATGTTTTAGTAAATATTGCTAGAAGTTCTGAAGAAGCAGAAGTGCAAATGGATAAATATAAAAAAGCGTTAAACAATCCAAAAGATTCTGGTGAAACAGAGGAAAATTTAGAAAATAAATAATTGCTTTTTATAAATTTGAATAAAAAAAGCTCTTGTAATAATATAAGAGCTTTTTTTAGATATAAGTATCATAGATATGTGTTTTTTTCATTATATTAACTATAAAACTAACTTATTTATAGTTAACACTATAAATCAATTATTTTATTTTTCCACAATGATGCGTATGCAAAGTGTAGCTAAACACCGAATAATAAAAGGCTAATCTTTTCTCAAAATATAAATAATTATAAAAAATAGTAATAGTTTTTTCATTACTATGGAAATAAAAACAACTAATTAATAGCTAACTTGTTTTTTTCACTAAAATACATTATTATTGAATAATTGCTAGATACAGGTACAAGAGTAATAATCTCTTTACATTAAAATTATCAATAGTAAAAATTCTATTTTACTTTATTAATATATGGGTTAAATGTGGACGTTCATTCATCAAGTGAAAAATTTTCTAATATTCCTGCAGAAAAAGCTATTTTAGGATTTTTATTAATTAATAACAATAATTATGAACAAATTTCAGACGTTATTAAAACTGATTATTTCTTCTTAGATATGCACGCTAAAATTTTTGAAATAATGATTAAATTGTTCAATAAATCTCAAGTGGCAGATGTTATTACAATTTCTAATTTAGCTAGTTATACCCCCGCCTACAAAGATATTACTTTTGATTATTTAGTTGAATTAACAAATTCTGTGGTTAGTACTTCTAGTTCTAAAGATTACGCCCTCTTAATTCATGACTTATATCTTAAAAGACAAATTATAGAGATTCAAAATAATATTAACACTTATTTATCCTCGGGCGATAATTCTTTAGAACAAATAGAAAAATTAGAAAAAGATATTTTCTCTTTGTCGGAAAAAGGCTTGGGAGCGGAAGATGTTCAAAGCTTTGAATCTTCTTTAGAAAAAGCCTTAACTTCCGTAGAACTAGCAAGATCGTTCAAAAATGGTATTTCAGGTATTACTACAGGTTTAAAAGATTTTGATAAAAAAACAGGTGGGCTACAAAGGTCCGACCTTATTATTCTAGCAGGACGCCCAGCAATGGGGAAAACAGCACTAGCTACAAACATTGCTTATAATGCAGCCCGTTGTTTTTTAGAACAACAAGGGCATCCGGGAGCTCCTGTACTTATTTTTTCACTGGAAATGTCTTCAGAACAAATTGCAGCTCGTATACTGTCATCTGAAATTGGAGTATCAAGTGATGTACTACGAAAAGGTACAATTGATGATGCAGGCTTTAACCGCTTAGCAAGTGCGGTATCTACCTTAAAACATACTCCCCTATTTATTGATGATACTCCATCTATTACAGTGGGGCAAATACGGGCTAAATGCAGGCGGGTAAAAAGAAAAAATGGCTTAGGACTGGTAGTAATAGACTATATTCAACTAATTGGTAATGAACGTTATTCTAACAACCGTACTACAGAAGTTAGTGAAATTACAAGGGGTTTGAAAGGCATTGCTAAGGAATTAGATATTCCAATTATTGCCCTTTCACAGCTATCAAGGGGTGTAGAAAGTAGGGACGATAAAAAGCCAATGCTATCTGATTTAAGAGAATCAGGTTCCATAGAACAAGATGCCGATTTAGTAGCTTTTATTTTCCGTGAAGAATATTATTTAGAAAAAGCCGAACCAACTATGCAACGAGATGGCGAAACCGAAGATAAATTTAAGGCAAGATATGAAATGTGGAAGCAAAATTACGAGCGTTCTAAAAATAAAGCTACGGTAATTCTTGCAAAAAATAGACATGGAGCAATAGGTAATGTAGACTTATACTTTGATGCAGCTAGAACAAAATTTGGCGATTTAGATAAAATGCACTAACCCTTTTTTAAAAATTGGAGAAAACAATGAGTTTAGAAAATAAAATTAATGAAATTTGGTTAAATCAAGACAATAACGATTATTGTTTAAAAAATAAAGACATGATAATATCTGCAATACGAGAAGGCTTTGCAACCTTAGATAGTGGTGAGCATGCTATAGCTGAAAAAGTAGGTGAAAATTGGAATATTAATGTATGGTTAAAACAAGTATTAGTTTTACATATTAAGTTTCAAAATGACTCAAGCAAAGGCTTAAATGATGCTGAATTATCTTTTGGTAATATTACCAACAAGTTCAAAAATTGGACTTTTGAGCAAATAATGAACCAACGTATAGGTATGGCTCCTGAAACATCTGTAAGATACGGGGCATTCATCAACAAGGGTGTAATTTTATTGCCATCATTTATTAATGTGGGTGCATATATAGACAGTGGCACACTCATAGATAGCTATGTAACCATTGGTTCTTGTGCTAGAATTGGGCGTAATTGCCATATATCTGCACATACTGTAATTGGTGGAGTTTTAGAGCCATTGCAAGCAAACCCTGTAATTATAGAAGATGATTGTTTCATTGGGGCAAATTGTTCTATTGTAGAGGGCGTAATAGTAAAGCAAAACTCAGTAATTAGTAGTGGATTGCATTTAACTGCATCTACAAAAATTTATAACACCTTAACTAAGGAAATTTCTTATAAGGTTATTCCTGAAAATAGTGTTGTTGTGGCAGGGCTAATTCCAAGTGATAAGAACGATTACCAAACACTTGGGGCAATAATTGTAAAACAAAAAGATGCAAAAACAGCAAGCAAAACCGCAATAAATGAGGACGTTCGCATTAAGGAATAATATTTAACAATTAACAGAAACAAAATGAGGAGTATTTGTAATAAAAAAACAGATGCTCCTTTTAGTTTTTTAATGCTTAAATTTTTACATCTATTGATTGCAGTTGACTATGAATCCACTCTGTAGCAATCTCTTCATTTTGTTCAATTGCCATCTCTACCGCTTTAGTAGCTATTTCTAAGAGTTGTTTTGATTTATTTCTGTCATTTGTACAAGAATTAATTAATGAGCAAATAGATTTTTGATGTTCAAGATCAATTATAGGTATCAAAGTATTTTCTATTGAACCTATTAACCAATGAGATATTAATGCTCCTCCTGAATCTCTTTCAGCCTGAGAAGAAACAATAATGGAATTAAGCAATAATGTTAAATATTCTGGTAGTACATTATCATGTTTGATAGATAACCTTAAAATACCTCCTGAACATATTATTTTATTTGGCTGAGAGTCTAAAAAATATGCAACACACACTGTACCATCTTTTGATAGTAAAATATCTCCCTTCTGTGGTTGGTGTGATATATGTTGATTATAAAATGATTCAGATAAATATTTTTGATTATTCTTGCTTAATCCAAATTTTGATAAATTACTAACACGTATAAATGGTATACCATATTCTTGGTATTCCTCACTTCCTGGTTCAATACACTTATTAATATTTACTATATTTGATAATAATTCATAATTTTTGTTTTTAATTTTAAGAATAATATCTTCATATTTAGGTTGATAGTACTCAGCATCTAGGCGTTCTTCCTTTTGTACCTCTGCAAAAGTTTTTATATAAGAAAGTTGATGCTTTAATTTATAGTCTTTAAAACCTAATTCTTCTAATAAAATATCTTCTGCTTTTTTATACTGCTCTTTGGCTTTTTGCCTTAAAATATAAGAGGTATTATACAATGAAGATAATAATGATTGCATCTCCATAGTAAGAGAAATAAGGTTAATTTTTTTTATATTTTCTATTGATAACATAGGCTGTACATTACCAGCTTGTAACCTTTGAATTTGAAAAGCACCATACTTTGAATTTAAAAATAATGATAAATATTCTGGTAACATTATATTTTTGTTTAATAATCTTAAAATAGCTACTGATCTAGGAATATTACATGGGAATAAATGCTTTTCTGCCTTGGAAACATATCCTCTTCCACCAACTGAATAAATTAAAACATCATCTTCTTGTATTATAGAACGTGTATTCCTTGTATGTTGCAATAAAGATATAGTTTTAAAATTATTTTCAAGAATATAATTAGGTTTGATATTTTCTGCTACTATATATTTAATGTTTGTATTTTGATCCCAGTCTGGACTACCATGCTCACCATCTGTAATAAAACATAATTCACTTGTTGAATATAAATCAAAATTATTCATAAAATTAATAATAGATAAATCTTGAAAAAATTCAGCATCTAAGCGGAGCGAATCGGTTAGTTTTTTCACTTCACTAAATTTTACAATAGAATACTGCATTTTACTATTTCCAAAAACTTAAGTTTTCATTCAAAGCAAATTGTTTAAAGGCTTCTACAATATCAAATAAATCATGTTGTAATATTTCTTTGCCATCAACTATCTTTTTAATATACTCACCTGAATTGTTTTTACCACTTACTTCACTTGTTGCAAAAAAGATATTATAATCATTTACTTGCGGACATAGTGTTTCATGCCATTTTTGTAAAAATATAACCGATGTTTTAGTTCCAGTATGGGGTTTAAAAGTATTTACCTCTAAGCCCACAACCCCAAGTATTCTAGCTTTGTTTGCCATAAAGTCTCTAATATGTTTCTCAGATGTATTATTAAAAACTCCCTGAGGTAGAACAACAGCTAAACGCCCACCGCTTTTTACAAAGTTAAGATTTCTTTCTATAAATAGTAAATGCCTTGATATTTTTGTTTGTTTCTCTTTAACCACATTATTATACTGTTTTAATACATGTTGTTCATTTACTTCTCCTGCAAATGGTGGATTTGCCAGTAGCACATCAAAATTAAAAAATTTATAACTTTTATCTGCATTTAACCTTTCAGCTTCAAAATGTACCTTAATATTGCTTCCCCAACCTTCTGGGTCTAATGAATTTTCTTTAAATATATGGCTTTTACCGTCACCTGCTATAAGCATCATAGCTTTTGATATTTTTGAACTTCTTTCATCAAAATCTATGCCCCATAATCGCTTTGCTGCATAATTTTGTACTCCTGCTGTATTTAAAGTAGATACATCCCTTATATAATTCATGGCGTGAATCAAAAAACCACCCGAGCCACATGCGGTATCTATAATATATTCATTAACTTTAGGATTCATAATAGCTACACACATATCTATAACATGGCGTGGAGTAAAATACTGCCCTTTTTTACCTTTGGCAACATCTGGTATTAAATATTCAAAAGTATCATCAATAATTTGTAAATCGGAACCCATTAAAGACCATTCTTGTAAATTAGCTACTATTATTGCTAAATGAGTATCTTTTAATTTTATTTTATCGCTATCTTCAAATATGTCTTTCCATTGTTTTTTCGCTTCTTCAAATAAAGCATCTATAGATAATTTAGTACTTTCAATATTTTTTCTTGCTCTAAATTGTAATACATAGTCGGACTTTTCTATACCTTGTACTTCATCGTATATTTTAGCATAAATAATTTTGAATATTTCATCAAAACTATCAAAACCTGAATTGGCTAATACTAAATCTTCTAAATTTTGAATAATTTGCTTTAACTGTCTTGGTTCTTTTAATTGGCTATACTTAAATGTTTTTTCAAAAACATCTTCTACTTCTTGTTTATATTCTGGAATATCAGGTAAAGCTGAAAAATCTTTAGGATATGGACGATACAAAATTTCTTGGGTAAGCCCATTTATAGTAATACCTAATTCTGCCCCTTCTGCATTTAAATAGCTTTTAAGTTGTTTAACATCATTTTTTTCTTTAGGACTTTTAACTTCAATAAGAATATATGGCGTAATTTTATCGTCTTTATAAACAATAATATCTGCCCTTTTTGTCTCACGACCAAAATTTACAGACACTTCAATTTCTATTAATTCTTTAGGATATTTATATTTGTTAATTAATCTATTAACAAATAATTGTCTTACTATTTCTTCAGGGGCTGATTTAGACTTTGAATAAATTAATTTTTCTTCTTGCTTATTTGAAAAACTTTTCAAATAATATTTTTCATTATCTTTGGTAAAAAAATTTAATAATGAAATTTCCTCACTGGTAAAGATAGATAAACTATCTTGTGGATTTTGAAAAATTTTATTTAGTATATTCATTTATTGCCCTAATAGATTAATATTTATTGAAGATATTTTTACTATAGCTAAAATTATTTTATTTTGATACTAGGAACGACTGGAGAAGTGTAGTAAAACTACATGAAGCCACAGAGTAACAACGTACTCAAAATATAAAGAATTAGCTATCACTTTTAACTAAAGAATCTATTGCCATAAGCTTGGTTAAAATGTTTTCTAGGTTATGCAAGTGGAGCATATTTGCACCATCACTTGGTGCGGAATCTGGTTCTTGGTGAACTTCCATAAATAAGCCCGCAACCCCAATTGCTACGGCTGATTTTGCTAGTGGGAACACCATTTCACGATTACCACCTGTTTTATCGCCCAATCCTCCCGGCTTTTGCACCGAATGGGTGGCATCAAAAATTACAGGATATCCATTTTCTGCCATAATAGGAAGTGAGGTCATATCTACCACTAAATTATTATAACCAAAGCTAACCCCACGTTCGCACTGTAAAATATTGGTGTTACCTGTACTTTCTATTTTTTTAACAATATTTTTCATATCCCAAGGAGCTAAAAACTGCCCCTTCTTAACATTAATAATTTTGCCTGTGTTTCCAGCTGAAAGCAGTAAATCGGTTTGACGACACAAAAAAGCAGGTATCTGTAAAACATCAACAACTTCAGCTACCTCCCCACACTGGGTCGCATCATGAACATCGGTAATAATTGGCACATTGTACTTTGTTTTAATATCTTGAAAAACTTTTAAGGCTTGCTTTAAGCCAATACCCCTATTGCCACTTATACTACTTCTATTTGCTTTATCAAAAGAACTTTTATAAATAAAAGGAATACCTAGCTTTGTTGTAATTGCCAAAATAGATGTAACCATAAATTCGGCATGCTCGGCACTTTCAAGAACACATGGTCCTGCTATTAATACAAATGGTAAGTTATTTGCTATATTAATATTGTTTAATTTTACAATTTTATTTAACATTTAATACTTCCTTCTTATATTTATAACAAGCCTTTACGTATGAATTAAATAATGGGTGGGGAATAAATATTTTAGATTTTAATTCAGGGTGAAATTGCACACCAATAAAGAATCTATGCTCTTTTAATTCTATAATTTCTGTTAAAGTTGCATCGGGAGACATACCTGAAAAAATCATTCCTGCATGCTCTAGTTGTTCTTTATATGCTAAATTAACCTCGTATCTGTGCCTGTGTCTTTCCTCTATATTGCTATTTTGGTAAATTTCCTTAGCTAAAGTACCATCTTCTATAGAACAAGGATATGAACCAAGACGCATGGTTCCCCCTTTTTTAGAATCGCTGTCTCTAACCTCTAACTTGCCATCTTTAACCCATTCGGAAATTAAACCAATAACATGGCTCCCCTCACTGCTAAATTCACTAGATGTTGCATTAGCAATTCCCAAAACATTTCTAGCAAATTCTATAATTGCCATCTGCATTCCAAAACAAATTCCTAAAAAAGGAATATTGTTATTTCTAATATAGGTTATTGCATTAATTTTACCTTCTATGCCCCTTGAACCAAAACCCGGTGCTACTAGAACTCCATTTACACCTTTGAATACTTGGCTAAAATCACAATCACCCTCTAATATTTCTGAATCAACCCATTTAATTTCTACTTTTAAAAATTGATGAATACCCGAATGATTCAGTGCTTCTACAATAGACTTATAAGCATCTCTTAAAATAACATATTTGCCCACTAAGGCAATTGTTATTGTATCTATATAATTAGCAATTTTGTGTTCAATATCTTGCCAAGGGGCTAAATTTATTTTTGGAGCATCAATATTAAAATGATGTAAAACTCTTTCATCTAACAACTCGTTATGATATGCCAAGGGAACATTATAAATGCTTGAACAATTATAACCGCAAATAACATCTAAAATATTTACATTACAAAATAAAGCAATTTTTCTTTTCTCGTTTTCTGTAACTTCGTGGCTACTTCTACATAACAAAATATTAGGTTTAATTCCTAAAGATTGTAGCTCTCTTACTGAATGTTGGGTTGGTTTAGTTTTAATTTCCTGTGCTGATTCTAAATAAGGAATTAGGGTTAAATGCACAACTAGAACATTATTTTCGCCCTGTTCATTAATAAATTGTCTTACTGATTCAATAAATGGAGTGGCTTCTATATCGCCTACTGTGCCACCAATTTCACAAATTACAAAATCTTCATCACTTAAATCATTAACTATAAATGCTTTAATTTCATTGGTTACATGGGGAATAACTTGGATAGTGTCTCCTAAATAATCGCCATTTCTTTCTTTTTCTATTACATTAAAATAGATTCTTCCTGCAGATATGCTATCGTGCTTATTGCAAGAATTACTGGTAAATCTTTCATAATGCCCAATGTCTAAATCGGTTTCTGCACCATCATCTGTTACAAAAACTTCACCATGTTGATATGGGCTCATAGTTCCGGGATCAACATTCAAATAAGGATCCATTTTTTTATTTCTAACTTTATATCCACGAGATTTTAATAAAGCCCCAAGAGATGCAGAAACAATTCCTTTCCCTAAAGAAGATGTAACACCACCTGTAATAAAAATGTATCGCATGTAATTAAAGACTCCATATTATAAAAAAATAACAAATATTCTTTTGCCACTTATATAGCATTCAACTTAGACTTCCGAGCAAAAAATTATTTATTCTTTTGTTCTTTTTTTGTATCTGCCACATTGCTTCCTAAAGGAACAGATAAAGTATTAGTATCTTTTTTAACCGCTTTGTTTTTACTTTCTTTTTCTTCTGCAATTTTTTCTAATTGATTAATAACATCTTGATTGCTTTTATTCTTACCAATAATTAAAGCTCCAATAAGCACACTGTTACAGAAAAAAGCCACGCCCAAAATAATAGTTATGCGGGTTAAAGGATTTCGCACCATAGACTTCGCTGAAAAAAATGAGTTATAAGCATTAGAACTTAATAAGCTAGTGCCACCTTCACTTTTTTGAAACATAATGAATACTATTAGCAAGAGTGCAATAATTATTTGCAACACATAAAAAATCATTAACATTTATATTTTCACCTTAATTATTTATATTTTATTTAGCGTTTGAAATAATTGTAAAGAAATCATCTACTTCCAAAGAAGCACCACCTACTAAAGCTCCATCTACATCTTTAAGAGCAAGAATCTCGGCAGAATTCTTAGCATTTACAGAACCACCATACAACAACCTCATTTTATCTGCAACATCTTGGGAAAAATTATCAGCCACAAATTTACGAAGTTGAGCGTGAATATTTTGTATATCTTCAATGGTTGGAACACGTCCTGTGCCAATTGCCCATATGGGTTCATAAGCAACAACAATTTTATTTGTGTCTACATTTTTAGGCAAAGAATTAGTAATTTGATCTTTTAAAACATCAAGGGTTTTGCCTGCATCTTTTTCTTTTTCAGTTTCACCAATACACACAATGGCAGTTAAGCCTTTTTCTACCGCCAATGCTACTTTTTTACTAACTACATCACTTGTTTCATTGTAGGAAGCTCTTCTTTCGGAATGACCTAAAATAACATGTAAACAACCTAAATCTTTAAGCATAGAAGGGCTAATATCACCTGTATGAGCTCCCCTTATCTCGTAATGACAATCTTGCGCACCTACTTTAATATTGCTATCAACCATTAATGTACACGCATAATCTATTAATGTAAATGGAGTACAAACAACTACTTCGGTGTTTTTTTGTAAACCCTGCATTTTACCTTGTAATTGTGTAAGTCTTTTATGAGCGGTTTCTTTTATTCCCCTCATTTTCCAATTGCCTGCAACCATTTGTATTCTAGTCATTATTTTCTGTATCCTTTCTTTGTAGCTGTTTTATTTACTATATAATATTATATATAAAATTAGCACTACTATAAATAATAACAATTATTTTCATTTCTTGCAATAATCAAATTAGGATAATTTAATCGTTGATTTTCAATGAAATATTTTATATTATTTAATTTGATAATATTTTACAACTTTTATATACAATAGGGAAAATGATCATATCATGTCTGTTAATAAAAAAATTAGCTTGAAAGAGAAATTAAAAGCTTTATCACAAAATGGATTTAAAAAAATAGTGCTAATAGCAATTATTGCTGTTGTATCTTTAAGTATGATTCCTTGGGCTATAAACAGCTATAATTTACGTGATGATGGTGCATGGGTAAAAGTTGGTTCTAAAGAAGTTTATGACTCTATTATTTTAGCCGATTACAACAGTTTCATTCAAAAAAACTATATGTACTTACAACAGAATCCATTCATGCTTGTTTCTTTTTTAAATAACTTGCTAGGGCAACATGTATCTACTTTATTGTTTGCTAATGAAGCTGAAAGTATAAATTTATCTATTAGCGACCAAACATTATTACAATTAATAGCCAATATCCCTTCATTTAAAAATCCTGATGGCACTTTTAACAAGGCAGAATTTCAAAAAAGAATCACTGAATCTTTTGGTTCAGAAGAAATATTTTTAAACAATATTAAAAATTCTATGCTAAAAGATGAATTGTTAGAGCCTGTATTTAGCTTGTTAAAAGAACCTAATTACTTAGCTTATATTGAATTTTTATCTATTATGCAAGAACGTACAATTTCATACATAGAAATTACAAAAAGCATGATAAAAAATAAAATAGATGCTCCTAAAGATGCAGATTTAGTTAAAATTAGAGATGATAATAAAGATCGATTCTCTAAGCCTGAACTTCGCTCTGGTGAAAGTATAATTATATCTCTAGCCGACTTAAGTAAAAATATAACAATTTCTAATGAAGAAGTTAAAACATATTATGAAGATAATAAATCTAATTACATGGAAGAAATTAAATTAGATGTATACCAAGCAAATTTTTCTACCGAAAAAGATGCCACAGCATTTTATGACAAAATAAAAAATTTAGCTCCTGCTGAAATTATGAAAGAAGACAGATTAAACAGCTTAGGGCACATACAATATAACGACTTGCCAGAAGATTTAGCAAAACCTGTTTTTGAAATGAAAGCATCTAAACTCGCAAAGCCTGTAAAATCTACTATTGGTTGGCATGTATTTTTTGTTAAAGAAAAAATTGAACCTAAACCAATGCCTCTAACAAAAGTAAAAAATGAAATTAATCAAGAATTACTTTACAAGAAAAAAGCTGAAACAGTAGAAAAAGTTAAACAACTATTCAATGATTTATTGGCGAATAAAACTCCTTTGAAAGATATTGTGAAAAAAATGAAAGATTCTTATAAAGTTTTAGAACCACAATATAAAGAATTTAAAGCGGTGATTGAAGATGCCGATGAAATAAACAAAGTAATCTTTCAAACTCCTGCAAACGGTTATTCTCAAGCAATTGAAAATAAAGATGGTGATTTATTTGCAGTTTTTGTAAGCAAAATAGATGCTCCAAGAACTTTAGAAGTAAATGAAGTAAAAGCAGACTTATTAAAAATTTGGAATGAAAATAAAACCCAAGAGCAACTTAATATTATTGCAGCTAATATTTTGTCGGACATTGCTACAGGTAAAAAGTTAGATAAATTAGGTTATAAAATTCAAACCACCAAGCTAATAAGAACCGAGCAGAATAAAACATTTACCGAAGAAAGTTCTAATAATTTATTTTCCCTAGAAAAAAACAAAGCTATTCAAGGAACATTAATTAATAAGAACATATTTATTGGTTTAATTAGTAATATTAAAAATTCTAAAGAAGAGTATTTAGATAAAAAGAACAATAGAAGTAAAGAACTTGTGGGCTTTACCGATTATATTAATCAATCTTATGTTCAAGGATTATTAGAAAGATACGCTTCTAATTTAGAAAGCAAGTATAAAGTTAAAATTAATGAAAAAGCTATTATTGATAGATTGTCTCCACAGCAACCAACCGAAGGGCAGTAATAGACAAGAGTAGCTAATTGCTTAATTATTTAAGCCTTAGCTATATAGTTTGTTAAATTTTAGAGGGCGTTCATTATTTGATGTTTATATAACAGCTATAATGTAAAATCTTTTGCACAATATAAAAATGAACTTTTATAAAACTACAGGTATGTTAGAAATAGCATACCTGTTTTTTATGTTATTGTAGATGTTATATAACTAAATGATGTTATTTTAACCACTATCAACATCACATGTGTAAAAAAAGCTACAAAATACTCAAAAGAAACTCAGTGATAAACATCTATTAAAATGTAAAGAGTTGTCTATAGCAAGCTATATTAGTTGGCTTACCTCTTATAATAGATATGCAATACCTTATATATTGATATATTTAACAAGAACTATAATAAAGTAATATATACTTTAATCAATAAAATTAATCATAAGTTACAATTGATACTTCTTTTTTATTAGAGAATTAAACAATTTTATGTTATAATTAGCAATAATATAATGTTTATTGTTGATTGATAACTAACATAAAAATATGATTACAATGATAACTGATACTATATTTTTAAAACTGTTAAAATACAACGCTAGCATTGCTCCTATATTATTAACATTAATATTATTCTTCCTTGCTTACTATAATTGGAGTATAATTTATACCTCATTAAAGGGTAACTCTGTAATTAGTAGTGTAGTCTTCGGCTTGATATCATTTTTGTTAAGTAAAAATATTCTAATTACATTCAGTTTCTTTACAAAAATATTTGGATTAAAAAAATCAGGGTATTGCATAATAAGACAATTAACTATAGAACAATATATTAAATCAGATATTAAAGTAGAAAGTACTGATCCTTCTTATGATCTTATTAAACTATATGGATTGCAAAGAAGTATCATCAAAATTAAAAATAAATCTTACCAATTTTATTATGATAATACTTGGATAAAAATTAAAGATAAAGAGACCATTGCTCTAAGAAGAGTTAAACAAAGTAATATTATATTTTATATAGGTGAAGAATGAAAATATATCTTATAAGTAAAACAAATAAAATTTTTAACTTATCTATGAATAAAAAAGATAGTAATGATAAATTAAAAGAAGAGCTATCAACAGCATTAAACAATCATATCAATGAAGCTAAAAATAGCCCTAAATTCTCAACTGACAGTATTAATGAAAAAGGATTAAAACATCATGTTATTGATAACCCTAATGAGCTTTTAAAACAATTTGTAAAAATCGTAAAAAATACAACTTATCATAATGAAGATGATAGCATTGATGATTATTTTACTTATTGCAATACAAAAGATGGTGAACTAAGCATAGAAGAAAAAATAAATAATAAAATAAATCAATTAAAAGAAGAAAATGAAAAAGAACATGACAAGAAAATAATTAAAAAAAATAATAAAGAAATTAAAACATTAGAACAAGAAAAAAAGATTATAGATATACAGGCTATAATTTTTATTATTAATG
>CANHGT010000004.1 GCA_947460385.1 Alphaproteobacteria bacterium | reverse complement strand
TTACAAAGCAAGGCTGAACTAATAAATTT
Organism: Alphaproteobacteria bacterium; assembly: GCA_947460385.1. Taxonomy (GTDB): domain Bacteria; phylum Pseudomonadota; class Alphaproteobacteria; order WRAU01; family Hepatincolaceae; genus CANHGT01. The sequence goes on along the minus strand of CANHGT010000004.1, from coordinate 42,524 downwards.
AACCATTTTAAAGAAAGATGGTGGTCTGATCCTTGTGCCACTGAACGCTGAAAAAGAACCATTAACAGAGGAAGATATTAGTAAGCTTAGCCCTGAAGAAAAAAATCAAGTACTTGCTAGCATTAAAGTATTGCAAAAAGATTTAACTAAATTTGCATCGTCTTTGCCCATTATAGAGCGAGAAAAAGAAGAAACGCTGAATGAGGAAAAATTAGCATTTATTCAAAAAGAGTTATCACCTTATATTAATAAATTGCAAGTTAAATGGGCAGATAATAAAAGAGTTATTAAACATTTAGATGGTGTAGAGGCTTATTTACAAAGTATTTGCATAGCACTTCTTGTACATCAAGATAGTGATAGTGAGGTTATAAAAAGTATAGATTTATTATCTTTAAAAGAGTTAGATAATTTACAAGTAAATATTATAGTAGAGTATCATGAAGATAAAAGATTAGATAGCAAAAAAGATGATGATTATTTTTACAGTGATTCAGCACCTGTAATTGTGTTAGATAACCCCAACTTTGCTAGGCTATTTGGTAAAATAGAATACGACTCCGAAGGCGGTTCTTTAACTACTAACTTTAATTTAGTTAAACCTGGTGCTTTGCATTTAGCCAATGGCGGTTACTTAATTATTAATGCTAGAAAGATGTTAGAAATCCCTTGGCTTTGGGAATCTTTAAAACATAATATTAAGACTATGAGCATTGATATTATGTCGGACGAACATACAGGATATGCCTCTACCTTAGCATCTATTTCTCCTGAACCTATTCCGTTGAAAGTAAAAATTGTGTTAGTAGGAGAACCTATTATTTATCATAAACTTTGGAGCTATGACCCTGAATTTCAAGAATTATTTAAAATTGTTGCCGACTTTGATTCGGTAAATATTCGCAATGAAGATAACATCAAAATATATTCGGAAACTATATCTTACATTGTAGAACATGAAAAACTACGGGATTTAGACAATATTGCTTTAGGTAGAATCATAGAAATTATTGGCAAAATGTCTGATTCACAAAAATATTTAAGTGCTAATATCTCAAAAATCACAAATATATTAAGAGAAGCTAATTATGTGGCCGATAAAGCTCAGTCTAAACTCATGACAGCAGAACATTTAACCCAAGCTTCTATTCTGCAAAAATCACGTTTTGCTAAATTTAGTGAATATTATGAAAAAAATATTACCGATGAAATTATATTTGTGAAATTAACAGATGAAATGGTAGGACAAATTAATGGTTTATCTACTATTTCAATTAATGACTTTATATTTGGTCAACCCCAACGTATTACTTGTTCAGTTTTTCCAGGTAAAAATGGCATTATAGATGTAGAACGCAATGTACATTTGTCGGGATCTATTCATTCTAAGGGTATTATGATTTTACAAGGTTTTTTACATTCTCGCTTCAGCAAGGCAGGCATTTTATCTTTTTGTGCATCTGTGGTGTTCGAGCAATCATACGGGGGTATAGATGGCGACAGTGCATCTTGTGCAGAACTTGTATGTTTGTTGTCTGCCTTAACAGATACTCCTATAAAACAATCTCTTGCTATTACAGGCTCTATTGACCAAAAAGGCAATGTGCAAGCCATTGGTGGGGTTAATCAAAAAATTGAAGGCTTTTTTAATGTTGCAAAACAAAAAGGCTTAACGGGAGAACATGGGGTAGTGATACCAAAATCTAATGTGCCCGATTTAATGCTTGGTGTAGCAATTAGAGAAGCTGTAGAAAGTGGTTTGTTTCATATTTATTCTGTAGAGAATATTGATGATGCCTTAAGCATTATGACATCTAAGAGTGTTGGCGAGCTTGATAAAAATACGGGAATATATCCTGAGGGTAGCATTAATGATATAGTTGTAAAAAAATGGGTAAAGACGACTACAAACGTTGACAAGCAATAAGTGTGAAGATTTATTCATTGTATACTTCAAAAATAGTTATGTCATAAGTTAGGGCAAATAATTTCTATTGCCACTTTCTTATTTATTTTATAGTTATAGCTAATTTCTTTATAGTTTGAATGCTCTATGCTTTTGATTATGTTATATAAATTAGATAATTTAGCTTTAGTTGTTTATCAATAGCTTTAAGAATCTTGATTTTTTCATTTTTTTAATTTATACTGTGCAAGAGGGTTTAACTCTTGTGAGAATTGTAAAAGTTAGGTATTAGGGAATTTTATACATGAAATTTATAAGTAAGACATTTTTTGTTACTGTTTTTACATTTTGTTTAATTGTGATTAGCTTTATGCAAGCACATAGTGTTGAAAACAAAGCATTAAAAAGAATAGAAATAGGAGATTCTAAAGCTCCTGTAGTAATTTATGAATTTTTATCTTTTTCTTGTTTGCACTGCTCTACATATTATTTATCTGTTTTTCCTAAATTAAAAGAAAAATATATAAACACTTCTAAAGTAAAGGTAGTGTTTATTGATGTTCCTTTTGGTAGCGATTCTATTCTTTTAGCACATGCACTTTTATATTATGCAAAAGATGCTGAACAACGAGATCAATTCTCTAAAGCTGTTTTTGAAAATCAAAGAGCTTGGGTTTTAGCAGAAGGTATAGAAGGTATAAACAAAATTAAAATGTATGCTAAACTTGTTGGATACAAAGAATCAGCAATTTTAGCCACAGAAAAAGATGCAAATTTGTTTAAGTGGTTAGTGGAAGATGGTAAGAAACAGCTTGAAGATAACGCAGTTAAAGGTACACCTACTTTAATTATAACTAAAAATGGTAGTAAAATGTCTTTGGGAACTAAAATTGAGGGAGCATCTTCCTTTGATGAGGTAGAAAAGGTTATTAAATCTTTGTTATAAAAGGTGTTACCATTGAGCAATAAGGCAAAAGAGATAGATGAACGAATTGCGTTACTAAAAAAACAAATAGAAGAACAGCCATATAAGCAAAAAAAAAATAGCAGTTTAGCACTGGTAGGAAATGTGGTTTTAGAACTCTTTGCGGGAATTATTGTTGGGGGTTCAATAGGTTATTTTTTAGATAAGCTATTTAATACTGTTTTTGTTTTTATGTTAATTTTTACTCTTTTAGGATTAGTAGCAGGTATTTTAAATTTATATAGAAAACTTAAGGATTTATAAATGTCATCTTCACCAATAGAACAATTTAAAGTGCATACAATAGGTAGCGATATATTTTTAGGCAATCTAAATATATCTTTTACTAATTCATCTTTATTCATGGGGATTACAGTTGCTCTGATTATGTTGTTTTTTTACGTTACACTAAAAAGAACTTCCTTAGTGCCAGGTAAATTGCAAGCCATGTCTGAACTTAGTTACGACTTTGTAGCAGGTATAGCTAAGGAAAATATGAGTGAAAAAGCAAAAATATTTTTTCCTTTTGTGTATACCTTATTTATGTTTTTTTTATTTGGCAATCTCATAGGCATTGTTCCTTATAGTTTTGCCTTTACTAGTCAGTTAGTTATTACTTGTACAATTTCAGGGTTTATTTTAGTTTTAACTACAATATATGGTATTTATAAAAATGGATTTCGATTTTTAAAGGTATTTATTCCAAGTGGGGTTCCAGTTGTTTTATTACCTTTAATGTTTATCATAGAAGTGCTATCATACTTTGCTAAAGGTGTAAGTATGGGGGTGCGGTTGTTTGCCAATATTATGGCAGGACATATAATGATAGATATCTTTGCTGGTTTTATTATTGCATTAGGAATATTTGGTGTTTTACCATTTTCTTTTACTGTGATTTTATATGCCTTTGAAATGTTGATAGCTTGTTTACAAGCATATATTTTTACTATTTTGGCTTGTATCTTCTTTGATCAAGCAGTTAATTTTCATTAATTTATTTAAGAGGGTGTGTTATGGAAAGTGTTAGCAATATGACAGAAATTATGACAGGTTTAAAATATATTGCTGTAGGTATAGCAATGATCCCACTTGGAGCAGTAGGAGCAGGTATTGCCAATGTATTTAGTACTTTGATACAAGAAGTTTCAAGGAATCCGGGTGCAAAAACAACATTGTTTACCTATGCTTTAATAGGTTTTGCTTTAACAGAAGCAACAGCATTATATGTGTTAGTAGTAGCATTTATTATGTTATTTGCTTAAACAATTACTATTGTGAATAGGTGTATAATGAAATATATAAACTTGAAGTTTGTTTTAATTTTTACTTTACTTTTAATAGGCAATGTATTTGCTAGTTCTGGTTTGCCACAGCTAGATTATACGACCTATTCGCAACAACTATTCTGGCTATTTTTGTTGTTTGGAAGCTTATATCTGTTTATTACTTATATAGTTTTGCCAAAAATATATAATATTAAAGTGTTAAGGCAACATAGAATTTTAGGCAACATAGAAAAAGCTACCAAAATTAACAAAGAAGTTAAATTAATGGAATCAGATTTGCTTCAAAGAAAAAATATTAATAATATTAGAATTCAAGAAATGCAAACATTGTTTTTAGATAAAATTGCAAAGTTAAGCAAACAAAAACAGATTGATTTAGATTATGTAAGGCAAAAAGAAAAAGATATTCTTAATGAGAAAATAGCCCAATATAAGTTACATTTAGAGGATATCATAGCTACAGATAGTAAAATATTATCGGAAGTAATAATATCTAAGTTAGATTTAAGCAATAAATAAAATAAAAAATACATAAGGCATTTATAATGGATTCTTTATTTAATAATTCACATTTTTGGTTGGTAATTGCATTTTCTATGATGCTTATTTTATCATTTAAGTATATTAAACAAGCAATTAATAATTTGTTAAAAGATAAAATTACAACTATTGAAGATGAAATTAATAATAGCGACGAAATACTAGCTAGTGCTTTTGCTTTGTTAAATGAAAGAACTAAAGAGTTAAAAGCAATAGACAAAATATTAAAAGATAGTATGGTAAAAGTTCAACACATATGTGATTCTAATTATGAAAAATCTGTAGATTCTTTAAATAATAGAATGAGAAAAGATAAGCAGGCAATTGCTAATTATTTTCAGCATCAAGATCAACTTGCTAAATTAGATAATATGACTATCTTGCTTGATAAGTCTATTAATACTGCTGAAGAAACAATTAAAACAACCCTAGATGATTCTAAACACTATGCTTTGGTAGATAAATCATTGCAAACTATTGCTAATATGATTCAACCAACTAGTTCTTCCCGTTAAAACCTATTATGACGGGGAATAGTTTTGGAAAAATATTTAAAATAACCACCTTTGGTGAAAGTCATGGTAAGGCTGTTGGTGTTATTGTTGATGGCTGTCCTTCGGGCATTTTAATTGATAGTTTATATATTCAAAATTTTCTTAATGAGCGTCGTTCCTATAATAATCCATTTACTACTCCTAGAAGAGAGCCAGATTTAGTAGAGATACTTTCGGGTATTTATGATAATAAAACTCTTGGAACTCCTATTATGTTAATGGTACATAATAAAGTACAACAAGAGCAAGACTATAATCATTTAAAAAATGTTTTTCGTCCTAATCATGCTGATTTTACATGGTATAGCAAATATAATCATGTAGATTATAGGGGTGGTGGACGCTCTAGTGCTAGGGAAACAGTGGGCAGAGTTGCAGGGGCAGGTGTTGCCTATAAATTATTAGAATTACAAGGTATTAAGATAGATGGTTTTTTACTTAGCATTGGTGAAGAAACTATTAGGGCAGAAAACATCAATATATTGAGCATTGCCAATAATAATTTACTATGCCCTGATGATAATATGTTAGCTAAATGGCAAGAAATATTAGAAAAAGCTGTAGACAGCGGAGATTCTTTAGGTTCTATAGTTGAAATAAGAATTAGGAATTGCCCTATAGGGCTTGGCGAACCTGTTTTTGATAAGCTAAATGCTAATTTAGCAAAAGGATTATTTTCTATTCCTGCAGTTAGGGGGGTAGAGTTTGGTGATGGGTTTAATATGGCAACCAAGCATGGTTCTAAAGTGAACGATTCTATGTACATTAAGGATAATAAGGTACATTTTTCTAGTAATAACAGTGCGGGCATTTTAGGAGGCATTAGTACGGGCGAGGAAATTATTATTAAAATTGCTATTAAACCAACCAGTTCTATTAGAATTGCACAGCAAACAGTTAATAAAAACTTGCAAGAGGAAATATTAGAGGTAAAAGGTAGGCATGATCCCTGCATTGGTATTCGTGCTGTATCTGTATGCAAGGCGATGTGTGCTTTAGTGATTGCCGACCACTTGTTACAAGCTAATTTGTATAAAGATAGCTAAATATTTATATTGTGATTAGTGCTTTATATAGGTAGCAGGTGTTTGTAAGCATAGTTTGCCACCTTTGTATATTAATATAATTCTGTATCATCAAGAACTATTAATTGAACTCCTGCCTCTTTAAATAAAGCAATGCTATCATCTGAAGCGTGGTACTTATTCTTAGCTATTACTTGTATTATACCACTAGCAATAATCATCATTGTACAGACATAACACGGAGTCATGGTGCAATATAATGTGGCACCATCTAATGCAATTCCAAAGCGTGCTGAATTGACTATAGCATTTTGTTCGGCATGAATAGTACGCATACAATGTTGTTTTTTTTCACCGTTTTCATAAATTACTTCACGCAACAAATGCCCTGCTTCATAACAGTTTTTAAAGCCACTAGGAGAGCCAACATAACCTGTGGCAAGTATTCTTTTATTTTTAACAATCACACAGCCCGATTTACCTCTATCGCATGATGCTCGTAAAGATACTGCATCAACAATATTTAAAAAGTACTGATCCCAAGATGGTCTATTATCCATTTTAATTACTCTAGTCTTGAGTTATTTATTAGGTACTTTATTAAAGTACATTCCCGACATTAATTCTATATTCATAAAATTATTAGCAAGAAATTGCTCTTTTAAAGCAATTTTCTCTGATGTAATAATTTTTTCTCCTGATTCAGGCAAAGAAATTTTAATGTTAAAAGATAATTGCTTTAGAATTTTATTGCTTGCTTTGTCATTTAGCACAATAAAATATGGAATAACTATAGATTTTATATCTAAAGTTTCTTTATTTCTTATTTTTTTAACTTTAAAATTCATTTGAAATGTTTCATCTAAATATAAATTAGGCTTAAAATCTTGCTTAATTTTATTTGCTTTTTTTAAAGGTAGGTCGTTGTGAAAGTATAGTGTGTCTACATTCCACAGGCATTGCCCTTCAGAGCCTAAAATTTCTATTGTATAAACTATTTGGTCTTTCTTATTGCGTAAATATATCTTGTTAATTCCTTCAATTGCATAAGGTTTTAAACAAGAAAGAAATTCTTTATCTTTTTTAATTTGAAAATCAGTTGGCATAATTTTAGTATCTTCTTGTTGTCCAACTGGCTGTGCATAGCGTTCTTCTTTGGTTGTTTTATTAGCAGAACATGAGTTTAATACAGGTAATATAGTAATAAAAATTAAGACAGTAAGATATTTTTTCATAAAAACTTTATAGGTTCATTGCATATTTTAATATAGATATATATAATATATTATATCATAAATGAAAATTTTTAAAACGGTAAATAAAATAATTGATAGAAGAAACATTGGTTGAGCTGTGGACAGATGGCGGTTGTAAGGTAGATACAAAAGAAGGTTCTATTGGAATTCTTTTACAATATAAAGGACAAAGTAAAGAAATCAATGGATATTTTAGCCAAACAACTAATAATCAGATGGAACTATTAGCATTAATTGTAGCTTTAAAGGTATTAAAAAAATCCTGTAAAATCAATGTATATGTAGATAGCAAATATGTAAAAGATGGTCTTGAAACGTGGATTAATGCTTGGAAAAAGAATGGTTGGCGTAGTGCATCTAAAGCTCCTGTAAAGAATCAAGCTTTATGGGTAGAATTAGATGCTTTGTACAACTATCACAAGGTCAAATTAATTTGGGTAAAAGGACATAGCATCAATGAAAATAATAATAGGGTAGATTTTCTCTGTAATGACGCTATTAAAAATCAAATAGCACTAACCGTTGATGCCGAATTAAAATTAGCAATAGAAAATCTATTAAAAAGAAACCAAGAGAGTATGAAGTAAATGACACATCAAATAAAGTACGACTTATCTAATTCACTCGTAGGCAAGGTATTAATATCTTCACCAAGTATGCCCGATAATCGCTTTTATAAATCTGTAATTTTGCTAACTAGATACACTACAACGGGCTACGCAGGGATAGTTTTAAATAAAGTATCTGCTCATACTTTTTCTCATATTTTGAAAAGCATAGTATCAGATGTCAACGCAGTAAATATCGAAAATACTCCCAATACCACAGTAGTATTAGGGGGACCTATGCATTTGGCCCATCTCTTTATATTGCATAGTAATGATTATTCAATAGATACGACCGAGAAGATAAAATCAGATATTTATGTTACTAATGCAACTGAAGTTTTAATAGACATGTCTAAGGGTAAAGGACCTTTAGATTCTATTATATCTATTGGTTGTGTAGCGTGGACAGTGGGTCAGCTAGAAGAAGAATTAAAAGGACAATCTTGGTTCATAGGCGATTGTGATGCTAGTATTTTAAAAGTGAAAACCGAAGATCGTTACGAGGTTTTAGTAAGTCAACTAGGTTTAGGATCAATGAAAAATGCTGCATATTTTTATGAATATACAGGAAATAAAAAATAGCCATTTAATTATTGGTATAAAATTGCTTTATATAGCACTATAATATCTAAACTGTATTAGCTCATTGAGTTTATTATAATAAAAAGTATTATAAATTTATATTATAGAATTAAATGGTAAGTTAAATATTGCTAAAATAAATTTTTTAAGAGGACAACACTATGGCAACTACAAATAACGAGTACAAAAAACAACAAGCTGTAAATTATCTTGAAGATAGTATCACCTTATTTATGCCAGAAAAAGCAGGTTCTAAGTATGTAGCATATGTAAGACCAGGAGATAGTATTGTTTTAAATTTTGAGCTTAAAGAATTTAAGGTAGATATAGTTAATGGTGATGTGCAAATTGTATTTGATAATGCCTCTACTATTACGCTTGCCTCTCTTGCTTCAATAGGTTTTGGTTCTAATGCTCCTGTTATTAAAAGCATTAAAGGTGATACCTATCGTTTAGAAGATTTCTTAAATGCAATAGAAGTGTTAAATTACAATGAAGCTACATTAATATTAGCAAATAGAGATGGTGTGCAAACTGCTACAGACAAGCCAGATGTTGTTACCATGGCATCAGACCAATCTTCTACCTTAGACGAGGGAACACCAATTTCAGGGGTTGGGGACACAGATAAATTCACCAGGGGAACTCCTTCTTCTTTTATTAATCCAAATGGCGTAACAGTAAATGATATGAGCTATGTGGGTAAGGGTAACTTTGTTGTTACTATTTATAGTAGTAATAGCCCTTTTATGAAAGATCAAGATAGTGATATGCCGGGTTCTATAGATAAAAGTGCTTCTGCCAATTTAACCACTAAAGTGTTATATGGTTCTGATTTTGTTAAGACTGGTACAAATACAATTTATGGTCAATCATTAGATTCATTTTCCTTTCAAAATGGTATGGGAAATGAAAGCGATCCTGCTTCACAAGTATCCAAAAAAAATGTTTTTGCCTCATCAGATCCAATTTTTGTAAAAAGTAATACAGCAGATGGCAAAATGCGGTATATTACTAAATTAGATTATTCAGATGGTGTTTTTCCACAGGAAATAACAATTTCAGTTCCTAAAGAATTGGGTATAACTATTTCACAGAGTGATGGTTGCCCCGATTTAATTAGTAAAACAGACGGTGACAACATAACGTATATTTGTAAGTCGCCGAATCCTTTAGGTAAAATGAATATTGCTATAGAATTCGATCAAAATCATTATGAAACAACCTTTGACATAGAATATGTTTTATCATATTTTAATCCAGCTACAGGTAGAGTAGAACAGACTAGTGTAAGTCAGCCAGTAAAAATCTATCCAATGTCTAATGAGTCAGATTTAGAATCATACACAAAGGGCGATATGTTGTCTTCTGTGGCTAACCCAATGTTTGTGAAAGGTAGCAATTTAGATGATGTGATTTTTAGTGGTGGCGGAACTAATGACATTTTCACATATAAAGGTGCCGACCGAGTGTTTGGAGGAATTGGTATAGACCTTGTTGAATTAGGTGATGGTAATGATTTCTTCTGGGGTTCAACAGGCGATGATGTTATTGTTGGTAATAATAAAAATGAGGTGGGCATAGTTGCTAATGAGCACGATATATTGTATTACAATAACCATATAGATAGTGGTAATGGATTAAATGATTCAGATTATAAGACCTTTAATACTGGTAGAACAGGGGTGCAATTTTTTGTAGCTATGGATGCAAATACCATTAACAGTACAATACAGAAAACTGGAGCTCTAGATGGTGATAGTTACACTGTAAAAATATCTGGTGTAGACATTGTTCGTAATATGGAAGACATATTTTTAACAAATAATGTAGACACAGTTTCTGTGGGATTTAAAGACAGTGGCTGGAAAGGTATGACAATAGATGCTTTAAGCGGTAGTGGAATAGATGATTCTGGTGCTCCTATATCTCCTGATTCATTGCAAGATATTTTACAAGTAGATAAGAGATTTTTGGGAACATTTCAACAAGACGATATGGTTGTTTTTAGTCTTGATCATGGTAAATTATTTCTTACTAACTCTAATAATCTAAACGTATCAAATGCAAGCAGTGATACCTATAGCGACCAAACAATTAACTTTAAAAACTTTGAAAGTTTTATTGGTTCAAACAATTTAAATGATTACTTTTTTGATTCAATCGGATCCCATGCTAAAAACTACACAATAGATGGTGGTACTATTACCAGTTATAGGGTTACAGCTATAGATACAATATCATTTAAAGATTCCAATGTAGCAATTTCTTTTGATGCAAGGCTTGGCAGAATTTCAAAATTGGGTGTTGTCAATCCATCACAATATGATACTATTAAAAACTTTGAAGTTTTTGTTAGTACTACAAATGAAGATGAAATTTTTGGTAGTTATGAAAACAATTATACTTATACCAATGGTGGTGCTACTAAAGATACTGTGTCTTACGAAAACTCACAAAATGGTATTACTTTTGATTTATCTAGTAAAAAAATATACAAAACTTCAGATTATACCCAAGTAACAAACAATCCTGCAAATATCAGGTTTGATGAATTTACAAATATGGACACTAGTTTTAGCATTGTGTTGACTAATTTAATAGATTATGTGATTGGTAGTGCAACTGAATCATATGAGATCAACGCTGGTCTTGGAAAAGATGTTTTAACTTATGAAACATTAGATGATGCAATTATATTTCAAGCAGGTAGCGATAAAGCAGTTATTACTAAAAATAATGGCACAGAAGATTCATTCAAATGGTTCACAAACGGATCCTACATAAATATTGATACAGTTATTGGTTCAAAAGGAGATGATACTTTTAATTTATATTCAGGAACAGCTTCGAATAAGAATAGTTATGATGGTTTTGAGGGTGATGATAAAATATCTTATGAAACTGTAGAAGCTATGAAAGACTTAAACATTACCTATGAAGGTGCTGAGTGGAGCACAGTTGTTAAAAAAAATACTACTACATTTGACATTATAGGTAACGATAGCTTTAAGAATATGGAAAGTTTTGTTGGTGGTAAAGGTAATGATAGATTTACTTTTAGTAGCTCGGTAGTTTTGTCAGATATTGAGAATTTTAAAATTGATTTAAGCGATGGAGATAAAGATAGAGTATCGTTTTCGTCGTTAGATATAGATAATTTAGTTCCTAATCAAAACTTATTGTTGAAACTTTCTTATGAAAATGCAACAAGTACAATGCAGTTAGGTTACTACGATGCACAGGGAGTCTTTATTGCAAAAACCGCTGAGTTACAATTTGATGGTGTAGAAGAAATTGAAGCTACTAAAGGGAATGATGTATTGGTAAGAAACACTGCTAATTTAGGTAAATTAAATTTTTCAGGGTTTTCTGGAAACGATGTTCTTGACTATAGTGGGATGTCAATGGATCTAACCTTTAATATGTCTGAGAACACAAACAATATATATAAAACTGGGGAGGTAACTCCAAATAATAATAATTCTGATACGATTAATACTAAGGTTGTAAGCACTTACGAAATACGAGGCAGTGCAACTGCTGCAAATATGTTTATTTTAAATGATCGTAGTTACAACATTGTGGGTGGTAGTAACAGTGCTTTAGATGGTAATGTGTTAAATTATACTAACACTTCTGGTGTTTCAGCTAGAAGTGTAAACTTTTTGATTGAATACTCACAAGACAAGTTTTTTTATGGTAGTACAACTAAAGTAGGCGGAGGAGCAGATACGTTTACAAATATTAGTAACTTTATTGGAAGTTCTACGAATGATATATTTAGTATTACACAAAATACTGATGAACAAGTAGATATTTATTTAGATGGTGGAGCGGGCACTGCAGATTTATTAAGTTTTGCTAACCTTACTGGCACTGCTGGAGGTTTAACTATAACATTTTTTGATGGGGCTTTAGATGAGAGTGCTGGTCCTGTGGAATATGGGGGCTATATCTTTCATATTCAGGATATAGAAAATATAGTTGGTACATCTTCTAATGATACTTTTAACTTGAGTGGTGGGGCATATTATAATATAGATAGTGCTGATGGGGACGATATCGTAACATATAAAGACCAATCTACATCATCATTTATTCTTAAATTTACTTTTGTAAATAGTGTTAAGCACTTAGAAGTAAATAAGACTATTAATAGTATAGCATATAAAGATATATTAACTAATGTAGAAAATATTCACTTAACCGATGCTAATGATGAAATTAAGATAGATTCTATAGATTCATTAATTGGCTATAAACTTATAGATGTAAGTGGTGGAGATAACAAGCTAAACTTAGAGGAAGTAAGCACACAGATAGCTATAAACATAACAGAAAATTCCGTATATGGCTTGAATTATAATTTTGCTAATACTACTATAACATCTTTGCCAGCACTTGAAGGTTTTACAGAATTAGTAGCGTCATCATATTATACAACAGATATCAAGTTAGATACCTTTAATAACCTCAAGCTTTATAATAAAAATAGTAGTCAAATTAACTTTAGTTTTTCTGATTCTATATTAAGTTCAGCTTTAGTTATAGATTTAAACGATACAACTACTAATGTAAAACGTATAATCATAGATAACGTTGGAGAAATAGAACTAGCATCAAGAAGCATCTCAGGTGCATCTGTTGATTTAAGCAATTTAAATGATAAAGTGTATGGTGGAGATACTTTCATCACTATGGATTTTAATTTTAATGGTGGTGATGCTGATATTTTAAGTTATGAAACTTTAAAGTCTGTTCCGTTAATCATTAACCTTGGTGACTCTACAATTGATAAAGGTGGTTATAGCATATTTGATACTTATGATGACACTTTAGAACAGATTGTAGGAAGTAAAGCAAAAGATACAGTAATGCTCACTTCAGAACAAATTTCCCTAACAAAAATAGATTTGCACACAGATGTCCAGTATGGAGAAGATACTATACAAACTGAACTAGAGGGAACTTATGAATACAAGGTAACTGAAAATAAAATATTGGATACTACTATTCCTACTGACCCAACAACTATAGATACTAGTTATATTATTGGGGCTGAAAGAATTGCATTGGGTAAAAAAAATGACACAATAAACATGGGAAATGCTTGGGTTTCAAATGGTCAAGTAGCTATTATTGATGCAGGAGGAGAAGAAGAGGTTGTTGATGCAGGAGAAGAAGAGGGTGTTGATAAAGGTGGTGATATTTTAGATTTTTCATCTGCTGTTGCTGGTCAATCAAACTACGTAGAATATTTTCAACTTTCTAGCCAAGACTATGGATATTTTAAAATTAAAAATGCCGTTGCCGGTGGTACTTATGATCAAATTAATAATACAGACATTAAAATAGAAAACGTAGAAACTGTTAAAGGTTCTACCGTTGGAACAAATTTTATAAGTAAATCATCTAAGCGCGACTTAACTTATATATCACAGAGTTCTTCTTCTACTATGTTATACGATGTATCAGAAAAATTAACAGTTAATGTTTTTGATCTTACAATAGAAAAATCAAATGCAAAAGACATTTTAACTGGTGCTTTTAGTAAAATTACTACTGGTGTAGCTGGTGATCAATTTATTATAAATAAGTCATTACTTTCTAGTGCAGGTTCTACTGTAGCATTTGATGGTGGTACAGGTGCTGATAATTCTTTACTGTTTGATAATGATTTATCAGCTGAAACAAAATCTATTAATTTTACTAATGCTGGCATTAGCCTAGTAAAAACTGATGGAAAGTCAGTTAGCGTTGGAACATATACTAATGTACAAATTATAGATATAAGTGAACTAACAACCAAAAGTATTGTTGTAGAGCAGAATTATACTAGTGCTGTTAAAATCAATGACGTATCTAGTTCTGGTAATATCGTAGAATACACAGGAGAGAATGTAGTATTTACGATTGGTGCATCAGACTCTGTAATGTCCGTTGCAAGAGCTAATCTTTTAGATGAATTAACTGGTGTAACAGAGATGCTTCACAAAGATACAACTACTACGGCTACTTGGAATATTTCTAATTCTGATCTTACTTTCTCAATAACGGGTAATGCAACAACAGATAGTGTGGTTTATACAAATTTATCTCTTGGAACAAACGTGCTAGTATTTGACTTTACTAATGCTAGCAAAAGCGTTAAGGTTAATAAAGGATCAAATCATGTTGATGACCTTGTAAATGTTATTAAGATAACAGGTTCAAGTGGTATAAATAAATATGTGGTAGACAAGGCCTATGTTGAGGCAACTGATACAAAATTTCAGATTGTGGCTCAAGCAAATGATATTATTAGTTTTGTGGCCAAAGACACAGCTATAGATGTAGATCTTAGTGATAGTGATTCTATTTTTGCTACAACAGGGTTTGAGTTTACTTCTGATATTCCAAATATCTATGAATTAACTAATTTGAATGATAGTGTTACCCTCGAGTCTGTTATAGACCCAGTTAAAGCAAAAAATATTCAAGGTGGTTCAGGGACAGATACAATAAAGATGGTTAGCATTGCTACTATGAATATGACATTAGGCGTGCTAGACGCAACTAATGATCCGCAAACAGAAATATATATTACTAGATCTGATGGCACTCATAATGCTACAGATTCCCTTGTGGCATTTGAAAGCTTAAGTGGTGCTGACGTAATCAATGGTTATATTCAAATAGAGTCTTTAGCAGCTTTAAATCTATTTAAAACTATAACACTATCTACTGATTCCACTAGCACAAATAGTCTTGATCTTACGTCACTTGCAAGTAGTAACACATCTGTATCTCTTACATACAATGTAGCAAACGGAGTAATATCTGAATTCAAAGATGGTAGCACTGCTTATGATATTAATTATCAAGGGTTTAGCACTATTAATTTAATTGAAACTGTAAAAAATATACTAACCGTAGATTCCTCAGGAGGACTGGTTGGTATGCAGACTATGAGATTCATATCAGGTAGTGCAGAAGCGTACAGAAGTAGCCTAATATATAAAGGTACAAGCAGTGTTAGTACTTTAGCTATTACAGCAGATGAAGCTACGTTAGAGCAAGACAGTAAAACTTTTAGCTTTGTTGATTTTGCCGATTATAATTTAACACAATCTTCTGGACTGATGGATGTTACAGTGTCAGACATTAGCATAAACAGAAGCATTGATGCAAATACTGCTGCTACCAACTCTATAGATTTTTCAAGTATAGGATTGCAGATTTCAAGTGCTGAATTAAGTATAAATGCGGATGCTAGTGCTGTCTATAATACTAATAAGATACTGACAGACTTTACTGGTTTTACAACAATCACATTAGGAAGTACTGACAATACGGTGAGTCTATCAGAATTATCAAATGCTAAAACAACTATCACTATAAAGGTAGGTACTAGCAATAACGAATTAAATCTTACAGGCTATGAAAAAGGGATTGTTATGTCCTTTAATACAAATGGACAATTAAATCTTACCGGGTATATTATTGAAGGAAATTTATCTGCTTATGGAGCCACAGCGAACGATGATACATTAAATATAGATAGCTTAACTATCCTTGATCAGTTAAATTCTAAAACAATTGATGGTAAAGATGGTAGTGATACGGTTAATATCACTATTCCAAATATTACTTTTTTGATAGAGGGCTCAGGTACAAAATTAGAAAATACTAGTAATGCTAGTAATATCTCATTAAAGACATGGGAAGTTTATACTTTTGGTGCAACTGCTACTAATATTGTTTTTCAATTAAACACTGCTGATATAAAGCAATTAGCCGAGAACTATACTTTTGCAGCAAATGATGCTACTGCTAACTTTGATATTACTACTACTGGTTTGATTGCTAATAAATTTACGTTCAGTGCTAACAAACAACTTGATGTTATATTAAATGACAGTAAAGGTGTATCTCGATCTTCAAGCTTAAAAGGTGTAACAGATGTAACAGGAACACTTAAGAATGATTTTTTTGTAATGGATGGTATTTTTGGAATTAAAACTATCGATGGCAGTGATGGTACTAATACTTTAAAGGTAGATGCAAGTGATGCAACCTTAGATTTTACTAGTGACCCTACATTCACATTCTCCGATGCTTCATTCTTTACTTTTAAAAGCTTTACAAACTTCACATTAATGGGTGCAAATATAACATGGAAAGCAGACCAATATTCTGCTATGACAGTCAATGGTGGTAAATCGGGCACCTTTAAAGAGTTGGACTACTCAGCTGTGGATCAAATTATTGTTACAATAAGTGGAGATGCAATAGATGTGAAGAAAGGCTCATATACAGATAAATTTATTGAAATAGCTACTGCTTCTAGCATAGTTGGAACAGATAATCTGGACGAATTTAAAATAAGTTCTGTTATGGATGGTTTAATTATTACTGGTGGCAATGGATCAACAGCAGATAATTTAACTTTTTCTTCAGTTGGTGATATTTCCTTAAATTTATCAGCTGGCAATCAAGTAATAACCCAAGATAGTAAAAGCATGACTTTTATAGGAACTGTGTCTTCAATAAATGCTGTGGCGGGTACCACTTTAACTTTAAATTATTTTACCACCTATGAACCTAAGGGTACAAGTTTAAATGTAACAGGAAACGTAGCTTTTACATCTACTGATGATTTAAGTGCTTTTGATTTATCTATAAATATTGGTGAAGGTATAATAGATGTAGTAAATGCAATTGAGACAACTAAGAGTTTCAGTATTAATAGCAACTCTGTAGCTGGTTTATCATTAACTGCAGCTGTGAAATCTGTTGCTGTACAGTTGAACTCTTCTATGGAACCATTACAATCACGCACATATGAGCTAACTTCAGCCACTAGTGCTTTAATTGATATGTCGGGCATGACTAATGGCCTAACAGCCAATATGACTATTAACTCTTCTGGGCAGTCATTTAATATGCAGTTTGGTTCTACTAAACTAACTATATTTAAAAACTTCAATGCAGTACAGTTTTCAAATACTCAAAGTGCTCATATCATTTTAGATATTTCTAAGAAAGTACAAGGGTTTACTCATGATACGCCAATGGATTTTATTTTTGGTGAAACTGCAAATGAAGATACAATAACATTAAACACTTCTACTGCATTGACCTCTATGGCTATTTTATTTAGTGATGCTTTGTATTTTAATAACACAGATGTTAGCTTAGCTAACTTTAATTTTAGGGCATCTAATGTAGATGTGGCTAAATTTGCTCACACTGCAACTACAAATTCATATTTTATAGAAGATAATACATCTTTGTATGGCAATCTTAAAGGAACTGGAGCCTTTAACTCTGGGGACTTCGAGAATATTGTATTGAAGTATTCTGAAACCGATGTTTTAAACTTCGTTCAAGAAGATTTCACTACAATTTCCAGAAACACCCATACTCTATATATAGGAGTTTGGACAGAGGTTTATCAGCTTAAAATACAAGAGGGGGCTAATGCTGCTAAAACTGTAAAATTCATTGGCGATGCGAAGTATGATATTTTTTCTGAAATAGTGCTTGGTACAGGTAAAGATACAGTGAACCTAGCTACTGAGATAGGTAGAATCATGAGTCGTATGACTAATAGTACTAATATTTACCTTAATGGCAAAGACCATTTAGATGAATTGTCAAACGATACAATAAACCTAAATAATGTATCGAACGGTGGTGAATCTTCTCTTTATATGTCTGTAGGAGGTTCAACTGATTTATCATTGTCAGTATACTCTATAGCGGGTATGCAGAACAATGATACACTCCAAAGCACGTATGTAAAATTTTTCAACTTTTATTCAGCTAAGGAACTTACATATAGTGCGACTTCAAAAGGTCTAGGTGCTGAAATTCATAAAGATTATTTTGCAGAAGGTAAGGGTTTTACCTTAAACACTACGCCTGTGGGTCATGTGGCCATTACTACTGAAACTATGTACAATTCACCTTCTGGTTATAAAACAGTGATAAATATGGATGCAAAACAGGCATCTATTACAGGTTTACAGAATAGCAGTGGAGCACTTAAAGTTAATGGGGAAACCGAGTTATTTTTTAATGCTAAATTTATATCTGATGGTAATACGAACTTAGATGCTACGCCTTTAGCCCCTGGTTTTGATTGCGGAAGTGACGCTGCTTCCTTATATTCTGTAAAAGCCTTTGAAGTTGAAATTCAAACCACAGGTACGGATAATAATAATTACTCTTTGAATTTCTTTGACCCTACTTTTAGTACAATATCTCATACTCAATATGGTTCAGTTATGAACAAAAATAATTTTATGGATCAAAGCTTTCGTAATTCTGTGATATTGCCTAATTTAGGTTCCACACAACCTAACTTTACAATTAATATTTCAAATCAGGCAACACACTACACCCATAAAACTACGGGTAATGCTGAATTTACGAACAACAGCATTGAAAAATGGGGCAAGGACTTTATTGTGGGTCATGAAAATACTCCAATTTACGAGCAAACTGCAACAATTAAGATGGTAAATGCTACGCTTAATACTAACGCTGGAGCATTAGATTTTTCTAAGTCTGGTAATAGCAAACTAGAGATCACTATGGACTTAGGTGATTCGAGTACTTTGAATAATTTGCTGACTTCTACATCGTACCGAATAAGTGGTAATACAAATGAACATTCATTCGTGACGTACAAAGGTGATCTTTCTGACAATGGTGGTGTAGAGCTAAAGGGTAATTACGTAATAAGAGGCAGAGTTACTGGTGGTGAGGTGCGTTCTAGTGACTTGGGAGACACCTATGCGTGGCTCATGAAGGGTCTTGGTTTTGCAGAGAATAGAGTTGTAGATTTAATTACTAATGTTCGTAATATATCTATATCTTCGATGACAGCATTATCCATTGGAGATAGCAGTAATGTTGGTAGTTTTATGTCTGTTTACGATACACCAAAGTTTCATGCTAATGACCCATATGCTAGTGGTGGGGCATTTGCTCAAGTTAATTTATCTGATGAAGTTGATGATATTAATATTTATGGAATGGAAGAAGGTAAAATTGTTAACACGGGTAGGGGCTTAGATAACATTATTTTTGCTGAAGGTTTAAATTATACTATTGAACAATTTGATGGTACATTTACCGAAGGTAATTTTACATATACAGGAGAATATTTAACCGTAACTGATCAAAATGGCAATACAATGTATTTTACCGATGCAAGTTTTGACGATGTGCTAGACTGGGGAGGCAACGAGCATGGTGATGATTACTATGGTGGGGGCTATAATGGAGCTGGTAACACAGTTGAATACCAGGAACTAGTAAATGAGGGTGCAGTACCCCTTATGGAAGATTACTCTTTGGAGAGTTCTGATGTTGTATCATTTGCGGGTGCAGGTTCAACGGCTGAAGACAATACAAGTAACAACCTAATAAACAATAATGCCGATTCTTTATTAGAAAATACAGAAGCATTAACTTTATTAGAAAATGCTTTTGATAATACTGCCAACAATGATTTTGATGAAGTTTTATCTTTACAAGACTTAGGTGCAGATAATAAAAATAGTTTGGAAGACAATATAGATTTTGTGCAAATTCAAAATCTTCAAGAAGAAGTTGTAAATCAAGAAGAAATTGAGAATACATATAAACTTGAAAATGAAGGCACAGAAGATCCACTTCTAGACCAATCACAACTGTTACATAAAAATTCTAACAATTCAGGTAATCATAACCTTTAATACTTAGTTTTTTATAATACCAACTTCAACACGCTATATGCTTTGTTTATATAGCGTGTTTTATTATTTCATATATAACAAAAGGCACAACATCATGTTTATTTTATTTTTAGTTACACTGGTTGATATGATTGGTTTTGGTATTATTTTTCCTTTATTGCCCATGATTAAAATAAAATTTGCCATTAATGATTTACAACTAGGTTATTTGGCATCTTCTTTTGCTTTTTTTGGCTTAATTGGTAGTATATTCTTTGGCTATTTAAGTGATTTAATTGGCAGAAAAATAGTATTATATGTACCTGTTTTTTTAGTAGCACTTGCTTATATTTATACGGCTTATGCCAACACTTTTGTAGAGCTTATAATTTTACGTTCGGTTTGTGGATTTTTAACTGGTAATTTATCGGTTAGTTTTGCTTCATGTGCTGACTTATCTACCCCACAGAATAAATTAAACAATATGGGGATAGTAGGGGCAGCATTTGGCATTGGCTTTATTTTAGGTCCTTTTTTAGGAGGAATTACAGCGGGCAATAGCAATGATGCTAATTTAGTGAATTTGGAGATTCCTTTTTTGGTGGCAGCCTTTGTAAGTTTGTTATCGGGAATTATTGCGGTATTATTTTTTAAAGAAACTTTATTAAAAGAAGAGCGTGTAAACGATAAGAATCAAAATATTATTAAACTTGTACTTCCTTTAATTATGAATAAAAGTTTTTTATTCTTTATGTTTTTAGGGACGGTGGTATCTATTGTTTTTGCAGGGCTTGAGGTGTATTTTGGCTTATGGCTTAACACATTAATGAGTTTTACCCCGCAGGAAATAGGTTTGTATTGGGCATCTTTTGCTGTGGCTATGACTGTTTTTCAAATGACTTTAAATAGATTTTTAAGCCCAAAATTAGCATTAGTATTAGGTTTTTTTGGTTTAAGTGTTGCCTTGTTAGGAATTTTGCTTATTACTAATATATGGTTTTTAGTTGTTATTACCTTGCTTATGACTATGTCTATGAGTGTAATTTTGCCTAGTTTAAATACTAATTTATCTAACATAGGAGCTAAGAATCAGCAAGGGCTAATTTTTGGTATTAATCAGTCTTTTGGTAGCTTAGGAAGAATTTTAGGACCATATGTATTAGGCATATTGTATAATATTAATACTAATTTTACATGGATAGCAGTAGCAATGGTATGTTTATTGGTGGCTTTGATAGTATTAAGATACTTCAAACACGAACATATAGATAACCCACTATAAGTTAAACAGGTGTTGTTTCGTTGTTTGTGTAGCTTACTACACTGCACGCCTCACGCCTATATTTAACATATATTGGGCTATCTATCTTGTGTTCCACTATAAGTTAAACAGGTGTTGTTTCGTTGTTTGTGTAGCCTAAGAACAGCTTACTCTTTATAACTTGCTACTTTGTTGTTGCTTCGCCTCCTTTAGATATACCTAAAGTTCGCCTTGAATGCCCTAGTAGCAAATTAAAATAGTTAAGCTGATGCCAAGCCCTTTTTGAACTTATATTATTCTTTACTAGAGGTAGAATGTACAAAATGAAAGACCTTATTTGGAAATACGTATTTCCATGCCATATGTACCGCCGAAGCACTTTCTGCAAACCCTACGGTTATTAGTTTAATTTTATGTTCGTAAGATGCTACATCGCCCACCGCATAAATACCTTTTAGTTTAGTTTCTAGGGTATTTGGTGATACATCTATAGATGAGTGCATTTTATTAATGGTAAAGCCCCATTTTTCTAACGCCCCTAATGACCTAGACAAACCAAATAATGGCAATAAACAATTGGCTTCAATAATTTTTTCTTCTCCCGACAATGTTTTCACCACAACAGATTCTAACATACCATTGTTACCAATTAATCTGTCTAATTGATAGGGAATTACTAATTCTATATTACCTGTTTTTGCTAAATCATACATTTGGTCTACCGTAGATTGGGCAGCCCTAAATTGGTTCCTACGGTGAATTACATATATTTTTTTTGCCACACTAGATAATCCTATTGCCCAGTCTACCGCTGAATCTCCACCACCTGCTATTACTATGGTTTTATCTTTAAAATCATCGGGATTCTTTACAAAGTAAAAAACAGATTTATTATGATATGATTCTATCCCCTCAATAGGAGGCACATTAGGTCCAAATGCTCCTGCACCTGCTGCTAAAACTATGGCTTTACAATGAATTACATCATTTAAACTGCTATGCACAGAATAACTGCCATCTTCATTGCTTACTAAATTGGTAATATGACGTTTTAATAGATACTCTTTGTTAAATTGCGATGCTTGTTCATACAAATTACTAACTAAGTCTTTAGCTAAAATTTTGGTAAATCCCGGAATATCGTAGATATATTTATAGGGATACAAAGCCGATAATTGCCCACCAATTTCATCTAGTGCATCAACCACTATTGTTTTCATGCCTAAAAATCCTGCCTGATAGTTGGCAAATAAGCCTACAGGTCCTGCACCTACTATTAAGACATCTGTTGTATATTCTTTCATAGATTTATTATTCTCTTTTGTTGTGTTTTTATATATTTTCATTACTATCATTTTAAAATAAAATCTATAAAAATGATATATTTTTTTTATATTACGAAAATAAGATTATACTATTTATAAACATTATATAACCATAGATAATATTTAGTTTATGAAATATCAGTTTCTTGCAAAAAATTTAGAAGATACCGCAACATTGGCAAAAATGCTGGCTAATTATTCCTGCACTGGCGATATCTTTTGTTTAAATGGCGACTTAGGTGCGGGCAAAACTGCTTTTGCTAAATTTTTTATTCAACACTTAACTACAAAAAACACTGTAGTAGCTAGCCCAACTTTTTCTATTATGCAAACTTATTTTAATGAACAACTTGGTGAGTTGTATCATATGGATTTGTATCGTATTAATAATATGGAAGACCTGTTTGAATTAGGCATAGAGGAGATTTTAGCAAATTATATGTGCTTAATTGAATGGAGTGAGAAACTTGGGGTGTTTATGCCAAAAAATTCTATCAACATCAATATTGCTGTAAATTTAGACTCAAGTAGGTTGTTTACTATTTTATTTAATAATGAACAATATGAGCGATTCATAAAGCAGGGTATATGAAAAAAAATATTTTTAACATTGCCTTAGATAAAAGTTTTTTAGATGAAATTGCTTTATGTTTATTACAAGAAGTAAATTTTTCTTCCGAGCAACTATCTGAATATTTGTTATTATTGCCTAATAAACGCTTAATTAAAAATCTGCAAGAAGCTTTTTTACGTGCTACACAAGGTAAAGCTTTACTATTACCTAAGATGATTTCTATTGCCGAGCTAGATTACATTATTTCTAACCCTATACAAAAAGATTTAGACACTTCACAGTATTTTCAAAAAGTTATTACTAAAAGACAGCGTGCTTTTATTTTATTGAACTTAGTTCAAAAAATTGATGGCAGTATCTCTACCTATCAAGCTCTTGACTTAGCCGAGAGCTTAGGACAAATAATAGATGAAGCTTATTTACAAGAGGTGAGTTTTGATAACTTAGAAGAGATTGCCCCTGAAAATTTAGCAGAGCATTGGCAAAAAATCTTAAAATTTCTGCACATTGTTACAGAGTTTTGGCCCCAATATTTACAGGAACATAACGCTATTGATGCTACAAATAAACAAGTGGCAATTTATAAGCTACAAGCTCAAGAATGGATTCTGAATCCTCCTACATCAAAAATTGTAGCATTAAATATTTTAAGTTATTATCCAAGCATCATCAATTTGTTAAATGTGGTGAAAAACTTAGATGCTGGGCGTTTGTTCTTTTATGGCATAGACACCCAAAAATCTGTAGATGACTTTTCACAGCTTACTTATAGCCATCCGCAAAAAGTTTTTGCCTGCATGTTTGGTAAATTAAACATCATACCTACACAAATTTTTACTACAACGGGGCTAAACTATACTATCAAAGAATCATTAATTCATAGAATCTTTGACCATGAAATTTATAAAAATTTTGAAAACAAACAAGTAGCAGATGCTGTTCAAGGCATTAGCTGTATTGTAGCAAAAAATGAAGAAGAAGAAGCAAAAACAATAGCTTTAGCATTACGAGAAGTACTAGAAAGCCCTAAAAAAACAGCGGGGCTAATTAGTAATAATTCTAGTGTTATTAAAAGGGTTATGAATGAACTGTTACGTTGGGGCATTAAAATTGATGATTACATCGGCACACCCCTATATAACTCATTACAAGCCAAGTTATTTATGTTGGTTGGTGAGCTACTAAGCAGTGATTTTGATTGCCATATTTTACTGGGCATCTTAAAGCATCCTTTCACTAAATTACAAGGTAATAGGTTGGAACTTTGGCAAGCTACTATGTTATTAGACCGTTATATTCTACGCCACAGTATTACAGAAACAGGTTTAAACTATTTAATTAAAGAAACTAAAAAGAGTATAAACAAACAACCCCAACTTATAGAAGCTTATAACTTACTTATTAAATTACAAAATTTAGTAGAATCGTTCCCTGATATCTCTAAGCCCCAAAAATTTAATGATTTTTTGTATCATCATATTCTCTTGGCTGAACAAATGGTTGCCAGTTCAGAAAATCAATTAAATGACCTCTTTAGCGAACAAGAGGGCAAGGAATTATCTATGTTGCTTTCTTCTTTAATGGAGGAATCCCAAGATATGTCATTACTATATTTTGCCGATTACTTAAACATTGTTGAACATTATATTCTGCAAAGTCAATTTCGGCAAACATATAATAAGCATGCTCGTTTATACATTTATGGTAGTTTGCAAAGTAATTTGATTCATCACGACTTAATGATTATAAGCAGTGTGAACGAACGCTCTATGCCTTCTATTGCTAATGTAAATCCATGGGTTAATAAGTCTATGATGCAACAACTTGGATTTATTCCACAGGAACATTTAATTGGTTTGCAAGCTAATTATTTTGCCCAGTACTTATGCTCTAAAGAAGTGTTATTAACCCGTAGCATTAAGAGTAATAACGAATTAAGTACAGCATCAAGATGGTGGTTGAAATTTACTACTTTGCTTGAATATTATGGAATTTTTGAACTATCTTCTAAATCTTATTTGTACGACATACAAGGGCAAATGGACATACCCCACACTTTTCATTTAGATTTTGTTAAGGAGCCTACTTTCAACCCAAATATTGAGCGACGCCCTACACAACTATCGGCTACTAACATTGAAAAGCTAATGAAAAATCCATATGAATTTTTTGTGAATAAAGTTTTAAATTTACGTCCACTAGATAATATTAGCCAACCTTTTAACAAGGCTCTGTATGGCACTGTCTTGCATGGAGTTTTTGAATCTTTTTTTCTTAATGTGCAAAAATATCAAGGCAAAAGTTCTATGGAATTATTTGCCATTATTCATAAAATTGCCCTGAAGGAATTTCATTTTTTAAGTCATAATGTTAGTTTTAAAATGTTTTATGAGCCGAAAATTAATTATGTGTTACAAGAGTTTTTAGAAAATCAAATAGATGTTATTGCCAATATTAAAAGTGTATCATTAGAAACAGAAGGCAAACATAGTGTGCATGTGGCAGGAATTACACTTACTTTAACAGGTAAGGCCGACAGAATAGATATTTCAAACAACCATGATATTACCATTGTAGATTATAAAACTACATCAAAGAAAGGTTCAACACAGCACAAACTAAAAGAATATCAGTATCAGTTGGCTATTTTAACTTGGATTCTTGAACACAATGGATTTCCTAATATTGCAGATGGCTTTAACAGCATTGAAGCACAGTATCTTTTTTTACCAAATAAATATCAGAAAGAACATATTGAAATTGTGCAAAATGACTATTCAATTGAACCTGTCCTTGCTACCTTAGAAAAATATTATAAAGATCTTATATCATATAATTTCACAGATAATAAAGATATAGATAAAGCTTATCTGCACTTTGCTCGTTTTGAAGAGTGGAACAAAGAAGTGCTAGGGCAAGAAGAGGACAGCAATGATTAAAAACATCTACACTCGCAATAAAGAACAACTTAATGCTTCTAATCCTGAAAAAAGTGTGTGGGTTAGTGCATCTGCAGGTACGGGTAAAACTACAATTTTAATTGATAGGGTGCTTAGGCTGTTATTAAATGGGGTATCTATTGCACAAATCATTTGTATTACCTACACTAAGGCGGCAGCACAAGAAATGATTAATCGTTTAATGGAGCAACTTGCTAGTTTAAGTATTGCCACAGAAAATGAAATTAAGGAGTATTTAAGGGCATTAACCAATCAGGAACCAACTGTTGAGCGTATTTATTTAGCTAAAACTTTATTTGCTAGTGTTTTAGATCACCCCGAAGGTATTCAAATTCAAACAGTACATTCATTATGTGAAAATATTTTAAAAAGATTTCCCATTGAAGCAGGAATACCAAATAATTTTATGGTAATTGAAAATGACTTTGTTTTAGAATTAAAAAAACAAGCAGTAGATACGGTTTTAACAAAAACATTACAACAAAAAAATATAGAAGATATTCGTAAAATTCTTAATACCATTATTACTAATACCGAAGAATTATATTTTCAACAAAATGTTTATAAAATTCTTGAATACTCCCAATATTTAGAACAAATTATTACCCAAAATAGTTGGTTTAATAATAAAGATATTCTAAAAAATAATTTGTACTCTTACTTAGAAGCTAATGTAAATAAAAAAGCAACAGATGTGTTAGTTGACTATTTTACAGCATTTCCTAAACAAGAATGGCTTGATGTTTGTTATGCTATAGAGAATTGTGGGCATACTGCGGGTTCTAAAACTTTTGATACTGCATTTGTTCAACAATTTTTAAAAGCCGATACAGCATGGCAAGTAGATAATTATAAAACATGGTTTTCTTTATTTTTAACCGATAAAAACACCCCAAGACAAACGGTATTATCTAAAGATATAATCAAAAAAATTAATTTAGATATTTTGTTGATAAACGAGGAACAACAACGCATTTTATTGGCTGTTGGCGAATATAACAATCAGAATGCTAGTGATTTAAACTGGGCATTTTTGCAGTTGGTTATTGAAATTTATGAAGAATATCAAAATCTTAAGCACAAAGCTAGTGTTATGGATTTTAACGATTTATTACAAAAAACCAACAATTTATTAAATAACTTGCCCATGAAAGCTTGGGTATTATATAAGCTAGACCAACAAATAGACCATCTACTAATAGATGAAGCTCAAGATACAAGCCCTTTGCAATGGGAAATTATTAAGGCGTTATGTGATGATTTCTTCAGTGGTAACAGCACCAAAGATTACCCAAGAACGATTTTTATTGTTGGTGATATTAAGCAATCTATTTATTCTTTTCAAGGGGCAGATCCATATGTGTTTTCTGATATTAAAGATTATTTTAATGAGAGGATAGGTGGGGTTAATCAAGAATTTTTACAGATACCATTAAAAACATCTTTTCGTTCTTCGCTGGGTATTTTAAATTTTGTTAATGATATGAGTGCAACTGCTTTTAATGTTAATAAAGTTCCTTATGAGGGCGAAGATATTATTCATGAAATAGCCAACAAGAATAATAATAAAGATTATTTAGTAGAGATATGGCCTATTATTACAAATACTGTACAAGAGGTCGTAGATAAACATAAAATCTATAAAGATTTAGCTAATAATATCGTGCATAAAATTAAAGAACTGCACACATCATATGGTGTAAATTATGGTGATATTTTAATACTTTATAAAAAAAGACAAAATAATAAAAGTTTAAGTTATTTATTAAAATTTTTAAAAGATGAGGGGATTCCTGTAACAGGGATTGATCGTTTAAATTTAACAGAAAGCTTAGTTATACAAGATATTATTGCCTTAATTAAATTTTTACTTATGCCTAGAGACGATTTTTCATTAGCTTGTGTTTTGAAAAGTCCATTTTTTAATTTAACCGATGAAGATATTTATGATTTAACTGCGGTAAAAAATACGAGGGGCTTGTTTTATGAGTTAAATCAAGATAAATACAAAGATATTTATCTACAAATAAATAAATGGTTATCGCTTGTAGATTATGTTGGCTTATTTGATTTGTTCTTTAGTATTTTGTATCAAGATAAAAAAATTACCAATATTTTACAGCGTTTTGGACAAGATTGCTTAGACCCTATTTCTGAATTTATGAATACTGTTTATAATTTTAGTAAATCTAATACGGAAAGTTTACAAGGATTTCTTAAATTTATTACTTATAAAGATCAAACAATTAAACGAGATATTAGCAATAAAGAAGATGCTGTGAGTTTCATGACAGTACATGCTTCTAAGGGCAGGGAATCTAGAGTTGTTTTTCTATTAAATGATTTAGATAATAAAAATAAAGGCAATCCTATTATTTACAATAATAATTCCGAAAATCCGTTGTTATTATTTAAAAAAAAGCCTGCATGTGGGGTAATTGATGCCTTAGAGCATGAACAAAAAATATTATTAGATGAGGAAAACAAACGGTTATATTATGTTGCAATTACCAGAAGCAAAGAGTTTTTATTTGTATGTAGCATTGTTAAAAATATTAAAGATGGTGATGAATCCACAATTAATAATATTTGGCATAAAATCTTATTCAATACCATTAATGTAGGTAACATTGAACAGTTTTCTAGCAATATGTTTAGTCCCGAGAATGGATTCTGTAGTAGTATCGGCTACCGTTTTAAACAAATAAAAGATGTGGGTGAGGTAGTTGGTTGCCCTTTAAAAACAATATTAATTCCAAGTTGGGTTTATAAGCAAGCAAGCAAAGAAGAAAATCCTACCACCCCTTTAAGCCCAAGTAGGCTACAATTTGAAGAGCAGTATTTTAGTTCTCCCCTTGATAAAAAAGATACTCAGTTATCTTTTATAAATAAGGGTTTAATCGTACATAAGATTTTAGAACAAATTAATTACATTAATGGTAATTATGATGTTTTTATTAAGAAATTTTTGCATCATTATGAAAAATCTATTACTAAGGAAGATTATAAAAGCATTGTATCTAGTGTTTTAAATATTGTGCATAATGATGAATTTGCATTTTTATTTAATAATTCATCTTACAATGAGATTAGTATTAGTGGTAAAGTTATTAATGATATTACAGGTGAATTAGATGTGGTCTCTGCCCGTATTGATAAAATTGTGAAGCTTGAGATAAATAAAACAATTTGCATTGTAGATTATAAATTTGCAAAATATAAAAACAGTATTTACCCTGCCTATACTAAGCAAATGTCTTTATATAAAAAGCTGTTAATGCAGATATATCCCAACTACCAAATTAAAAGTTATATATTATTTACACAAGATCCTATACTTGTTGAAGTATATAGTTAAATTTTATTAATAGTAGTGTGATTGACTATAAATATTATTTATTTAGTTTGTCCAAAATTTTCTACTACAAATAATTAATACCCCTAGTATTTCTAATCTTCCTAGCAACATGGTTAAGGAAAGTACCCATTTTGCCGTATCAGGTAATGATGAAAAATTACCAGCAGGACCAACAATGCTACCTAAACCCGGTCCTACATTAGTTATACAAGCCACAGTAGCAGTAAATGCAGTTATAAAATCTAGGTCAAGAGATGATAATATTGCAGAACTAACAAACAAAGTTACTATAAGTAAAAATAAATATACAAAAATTCCTGTAGTAAAATCAGGACTAATAACTCTTTTGTTATAAAAAGGAATAGACATATGTTGTTTTAAAAATAATTTTTCTATGGTATTTTTAGCAATAATAAAAGCTACTTGTATGCGGTAGATTTTTATACCACATGCAGTTGAACCACCACAACCACCTATAAACATGGTTATAAACAAAACCATGGTAGGAAATGTTCCCCATAGAGAGTAATCTACCAGTACGAAACCTGTTCCTGTTAGCAAGCTAGCTACTGTGAACATGGTTTGTCTTATGGAATCACCCACAGCAAGACCGTTATGGCTAATTAACCATATACTAATAATAGTAGTGATGGACAGTAATAAAAATAAATATGCCTTTATTTGGGAGTCTTGAAAAATTAATGTTTTCCTAAGAAAAACAAAGTAATAGAGTAACATATAGGGCATACCACCTGAAATCATAGAGAATGTAAGAATAAGCTCCATTTTAGGATTTTGAAAGTATCCAACAGAGGCATCTTTATTAGAAAAGCCTGCAGTTGATACAGATGTAAGGGAGTGTATTAGGGCATCAAAAAAACCTAATTCTGCAATAAACATTAAGGCAACTAAAGACAAAAATGTAATACACAAATAAATTACAATCATTCCCATAGCAATTTTTTTTACTTTTTCTTTTGCCGAATCAAATGTTTCAAAAGCTTCAATTTTAAAAAGTTGCATACCACCACCCTGCATAGATGGAATAAGAATAACAGCAGTAACAATAATTCCAATACCACCAACCCATTGAATGAATGCTCGCCAAAAATGAAATCCGTATGATAGTTTATCTAAAGCGGGAATGATAGTTGCCCCCGTTGTTGTAATGCCCGACATCATCTCAAAATACGAATCTGTATACGACATTTCCAAATAACTATATGTAAAAGGTAACGCAGTAAGAGCGACAATTACCACCCAAGCTAATATAGTAAGCAATAAACCATCTTTATGAGATAGCCCCTTTGTTTGTTCTTGTCTATTAGCAAAAGCAAAGGCAAAGCCGATGAAGGTAATTAGCAATGAAAAAATAAAAAATGTTTTCCATGCTTCTTCTTGCATGAAAAAATCTATTATCGCAGGAATCAACATTAAGATTCCTGTATAACCTACCAAATATCCTAATAAATTTAAAACTAATCTAAAATTAATATTCACGATATTTTATGCTTTATGATTTGTATTATGTATAATAATAGTACTTTTTTCTATTATTTAGTAATATATTTTAATATAATAAATAATTATCATTAAAAATAACATAGTAGTATTAATATGTCTATAAGTCAAACACTAAGTAATCTTGCTACAAGAAAGATTATAGTAATTGTTGTAGTAGTTTTATGTGTTTTAGCAATAGGATTATGGTGGCATTATATATATAATAAACCAAAAAGCTTTAACATAGCAAATATTCAATCTGTTTTAGATAAAGCAAATATGATGGTGGGGCAAACCCCAATTCAATGGACAGTGCAGAATGATTCTGTGGAAGGATATCTAAAAATAGATGATAATTCCTACCTTAAATATACTTTAAACAATACATCTATTTATTCTGAAACTAATTTTACATCTATTGGTGATGACTTAAGTAAGATTCCTTGCTTAGATTTTGCTCCTATCTTTACCCCTGATGAGTTAAAACAAATATATCAAGAAATTTTACATCAAGATATTAAAGTTAATACCAAGAAAGAAATAAAAATACATGATAATTTGTATTTATTTTACGCCTACAAACAAGAGAAAAACACAGTTAATGTTGTTTGTAAAATATTTTATAAAAAGTTATAAAGACATTTTTAACTTTTACATTTCATAATTAATGAATGTTACAAACATTGATATGTAATAAATTCTTAATAAAGAAATTGAAGGTCTAATTATGTCTACTTTGGTAATGTCGTTAAGTAAATATGCTAGCTATATCAAACAAAAACCTGTGAAAAGTACCAAAGAGCAATCTTTAGAAAGTATGATTAAAACCATACAGAATAATTCTAATACAGCTGTGTCTGCAAACAAAACCTCTAATATAATAAATAAATAATATATTTATACTGTACTTAAACATTCTATGAAGCTTAATATTAGTAAATATGCCAAAGAGATTCTTAAAATTGATACAATAGGTTTTACAGATTCTTTAATTCCTAGTGAAGATATAGAGAATTATCGCAATTATTTGCAAGCAGGTAATTATGAAGATATGTTATGGCTAGAAACTAGGCAACAAATCAGAGAGAATCCTAAATTATTGCTTGATGGAGTTAAAACTGTGATTGTGGTAGGGGCAAATTACTATCATAATACATCTAAAAAAGATTATGATATTAGTATATATGCCAATCAACAACAAGATTATCATATTTGGTTATATGAAAAAGTGAAGCTGTTAAGTGAGTTTATTTCAAATACATATTCTAGTAATAACCGTTATTTTGTTGATTCTGCACCAATTTTAGAAAAAGTGTTTGCGAAGAAAACTAGCATTGGTTGGCAAGGGAAACACACTTGCATTGTATCTAGAGAGTTTGGTAGCTGGTTGTTTTTAGGTGTTATTTTAACTGACTTGCAAATTGAACCAGATATTCCACATAAAAATATGTGTGGAACTTGTACTAAATGTATAGATTCTTGCCCAACGCAAGCTTTAACACCTTACAAATTAGAAACTAAAAAATGTATATCTTATTTAACGATTGAGAATAAAAATGATATAGATGAGAGCTTGCACAAAGATTTGGGTGATAAAATCTTTGGTTGTGATATATGCTTAAAAGCGTGTCCTTTTAACAAATGGCAAAGTGATACTTTGCACATAGAAGCTCAAGAAAATGAAAAATTCCCTAAAAGCATTGATGATTTTAAGAATTTAAAGCAGGAAGAATTTAAAAAAATATTTAAAAATACACCATTACAGCGTACAGGATACGCTAAATTACAAAATAATTTAGATATTGCGGTAAAAAATAAAAAAATGGTTGATTATAATCTTAATTAATATTATAATTCAAAAAAGTAGAGCTTTATAGTTAATTCTTTATATTGTAAGAAGTAAATAGGTTATTAATTTAGTTAAATAAACTTATGTTATTCTTACTAAATTAATGTTATTTTGTTCTTCATAGTTTTTATGTTTTTTGGGGCGTCGCCAAGTGGTAAGGCAATCGGTTTTGATCCGGTCATTCGTAGGTTCGAATCCTTCCGCCCCAGCCAATTAAAATTATTCATTAAAATTTTATCTCTTATTTATGCTAAATCATTGTTAATGCTTTAGATATATTGTATAATATCATTATTGTTTTTAAAATTTAAAAGAGGTATTTTATGAATAGATATAATGAAATTAATAACACTGTAGATCAAGACGTTGATTCGGGCTTGCGTTCATACATGATTCGCATATATAATTATATGGCGATAGGTTTAATAATTACAGCGTTATGCTCTTACTTAACAGCTACTTCTCCTTATTTAATGAATTTAGTATACGGTACTCCTTTAAAATGGGTTGTAATGTTTGCACCACTGGCATTTATTTTAGTTTTAAGTTTTGGTATTAATAAGCTTTCAGTAATTAATGCACAACTTTTGTTTTGGTTGTTTTCCGCAGTAATGGGAGTGTCTATAGCTTATATATTTGTATTGTATACAGGGGTTTCTATTGCTCGTGTGTTTGTAATAACATCTGCTACATTTTTAACTATGAGTATTTATGGTTATACTACTAAAACAGATTTATCTAGGTTTGGTAGCATTCTTACTATGGCATTAATTGGTTTAATTATTGCATCAGTTGTAAATATTTTCCTTAAAAGTTCTGGTCTTGAATGGGGTATATCTTTATTAGGAGTAATTATATTTACAGGTCTTGTAGCTTATGATACCCAAAGAATTAAAGCTTTTTATTATGAAGCAAGCAATGAAGAAGAAGTAAAAAAGAAAGCTATTTTTGGTGCTTTAATGCTTTATTTAGATTTTGTAAATTTATTCTTAATGTTATTAAGATTAATTGGCGATCGCAGGGGATAGAATTTTTATTATATAAAACAGATAAAATAAAAGCCTACTTGCTTATAGTAGGCTTTTTTTAGTAATGAGTATGTATAGATATAAAGTTAAGATAGAATATCAAGGAACTTTGTTTAGTGGGTGGCAAAAGCAAGAAAATGCTTTTACTATTCAGGAGGCAATTGAAAAAGCTGTGTTTTTAATGACTACAGAACATGCTGATGTTTATGGTAGTGGCAGAACTGATGCAGGAGTACATGCTATTGCGCAGGTAGCTCATGTAGACTTAAATAAGCATTTTACTAGTTATCAATTACAACAGGGGTTAAATTATCATTTAAGGAATCACCCTATTTCTATTTATGATGTTTGTAATTTGGGCGAAAATTCAGATTTTCATGCAAGGTTTTCAGCCCTTGAGAGAAGTTATTTGTATAAAATTTTAAACAGGGGCAATAAACCCACTTGGGAAAAAGATTTAGCATGGTGGGTGCCACAAAAATTAGATGTGTCTTTAATGCAAAAAGCATCAAAATTATTGCTTGGTCATCATGATTTTTCCACATTTCGTGCACAAGGCTGTCAGGCTAAAAGCCCACTTAAAACAATTAACTATATTAACTTTGTGCAGGAGGGTGATATGATTTCTATGAATATCAAAGCACCTTCATTTTTGTATCATCAGGTAAGAAATATTGTTGGAAGCTTATACAAGGTAGGTTTAAGACACTGGAGTATTGATGATTTTCATGAAGCATTTTTAAGTTGTGATAGAACTAAAGGAGGGCTAACAGCTCCTGCAGGTGGATTATATTTTCACGAGGTAAAATATAGCTAATTTATGTATATTTAATTATAGATAGGCTATTAACACATTGATGCAACAGATATTAAGTAGATATATTATCCTAAGCGCTTTAGAGAAGATATTGCTAAATTTTTTAATATTGTGGAATATTCGTTGTTGAGATTAAGAGCATTAATATTATCAACCGCTTTGTTTAAATAATTATTAGCTTGAAATAGCGACTTATTTAAAGAATCATATTTATGCAGATATTTCAAACATTCGGCAAAATCTTGTTCATTTTGATTATGTTCTTCAAAAGTTCTTATAAAAAACAAACGATCTTCATCGCTACATACTTGCAAGGTTAGTAGAATAGGTAAGGTTATTTTCCCTTCTTTAAAATCTACCCCTATATTTTTACCCGTATGTTGTGAATCACTAGCATAATCTAAATAATCATCAATTATTTGGAAGGCTATTCCTAAGTTTACTCCATAATTTTCTAATTCTTGAATTATTGCTTCATTTTCTGTAGATAACATACCGCCTACACGGGTACTAGCAGAAAACAAAGAAGCAGTTTTGGAAAAAATAATTTTAAAATAATCGGTTTCAGATAAAGATACATTATTAATATTAGATAATTGCATTACTTCACCTTCTGCAATAATAGATGAAGCTTTAGATAGCACTCTTAATATATCTAAAGATCCAGTATCTACCATGAGTTCAAAAGCCTTAGAAAATAAATAATCGCCCACTAGCACACATGATTGATTGCCAAAAATACTGTTAGAAGTTTCTATGCCTCTACGTTCTTTGTTTTCATCAACTACATCGTCATGCAATAAGGTAGCAGTGTGAATAAACTCAATGCACGAGGCAATCAGTAGATGGTTAGTTCCCGTATATCCTAACATTTTAGCTGTCAGTAAAGTTAATATGGGTCTTATGCGTTTTCCACCTGAATTAATTATATTTTGTGCAATTGCAGGAATTAATGCTACATCATTTTGCATTTTTTCTAAAATGATGCTATTAACGTCTTGCATTTCTTTATTTAATAAACTTTTTGCTTGTGTGATATAATCATTAAAGGTTAGGGACATGTACTATATTAATTTATTGTTAAATATTTATGATTTTATTATAATATATAAAAGCATGAACACAATATATATTTTACGGTTATGGACAATAATATAAAAATAGAAAATTTTTTAAATGGCAAAGTAAGAGTATATCAAAGTGATGATGCTTATAAATCTGGAGTTGATGCAGTATTACTATCATCTATAGTACAAGCAAAACAGGGCGACAAGATTCTTGATGTTGGCTGTGGGGTTGGGGTTGCTAGTTTATGTTTAGCTTATAGAATGCCGAGTAGCATTGTGTGTGGCATAGAAAAAAATCTTTTTTATTATGACCTAGCGGTAAAAAATCAAGAATTAAACAACTATAGTTTTCAACCGATTCATGGGAATATTTTAACTTATAAATGCAATCATTTATTTGATTCGGTTATGTGTAATCCGCCTTATTATATTAACTATAACAATAAAGAACTA
This sequence comes from Alphaproteobacteria bacterium, assembly GCA_947460385.1. Taxonomy (GTDB): domain Bacteria; phylum Pseudomonadota; class Alphaproteobacteria; order WRAU01; family Hepatincolaceae; genus CANHGT01. Next base: position 5,897 of record CANHGT010000004.1, on the reverse strand, counting down.
ACTTTAAAAGAAAGTGGCAATATTGAAAGCGATGCTATATTAAAAGATTTTGTAAATTTTACATTTGATAATATTAAAAATCATGGCTATTTATATATGATAATACGGAGTGAACGCTTGCAAGAATTAATATCTTATTTATCAATAAAGCATTGGGGTAATATAGAGATTTTTCCTATTTACTCTTATGTTGGCAGAGAGGCAAAAAGATTTATTTTAAAAGCAAAAAAATTAGGAAAGCCTGTATCTAAAATTCACTACGGTATTGTTATGCACCAAAACAATAATACCTACACGCAAGAGGCAATAAATATTCTTAGGGAAGGTAAGGAATTTCTTTATAGTTAAGTATTTATATTGTGAATGTAATAAATTATTTTTAGCGTGCTAAGTATGTTTTGTTAGAAAAGTTGCTATATATCATTAAGCATGTATCCTTGCCCCCAGATGGTTCCAATATAATTTTTCTTAGTTACTTTTTCTATCTTTTTTCTTAGCTTGCAAACAAACACATCAATGATTTTTGGTTCTGGCTCATCTATGCCACCATATAGTTGGTCTAACAGATGTTCTTTAGATACGGTTTTACCTTTTTTTAAGCATAAAATTTCTAATATTGTATACTCTTTGTTGGTTAAATGAATTAATTGACTGTTAGCTACTACTTGCTTATTGTCTAAATTAATTTCTAATTCGCCTATTTTTAGTATAGAGCTAGAAAATCCTTTAGATCTTCTAATAATAGCCTTAACTCTTGCTAGAAGTTCGTTTTTATCAAAAGGTTTAGATAAATAGTCGTCGGCCCCTAAGCTTAGCCCTTCTATTTTATTGTCGGAATCTGCTAAGCCCGATAAAATAAGCACAGGAGTAATAATTTCGTTTTGGCGGATAGTTTTTAACAAATCAAAACCCGACATATCGGGAAGTAAAACATCTAACAAAATTAGGTCAAAACTATAAGAAGTTAAGTATACCAGTGCTTCTTCGCCTGTAATGGCATGCTCGGCCAATATTCCCTCTTTACGAAAAGATAATAAGATTGTTTCAGCTAGGGTAGAATCATCTTCAATTATTAAAATTTTCATTTAGTGTGCTTATATTTTCTTTTCATTCTTAAATCTATGAGAATAGAACATTGCATAATGCTAATTTTCTATATATTAAATCATACAAAGATTTATCATATCTTGCAAGTGAAAAAGATTAATAAAAAATTAATGTAAAAAATTTTGTAAAAATGCTTGATATTTTTTTTTTTAATCTTATACTCTATTACACGATTAAATTATTGTATCTTTGATATGAATCTTTAGCGTACGTTGTAATCTCTTTAAATTTCGCCTAAGGAGGGCTATTTCATGGATAATATTGTATTAAAAAAAGATGATGTGCAAAATAATAATGTTGCAACGGTTACTAAAGACGGCATTGTGTTTGCAGGAACTCATCTTTTAATTGATTTATACGGAGCTATAAATTTAAATAATCCACAAGAAATAGAAACAGTACTAAGAAATTGTGCTATTCGTTGTGGAGCAACAATCCTTCACTCACATATGCACCACTTTAATCCTCAAGGTGTTTCAGGCGTAGTTGTACTTGCCGAATCTCATATTTCTATTCACACATGGCCTGAAACAGGTTATGTGGCACTTGATATATTTATGTGTGGAAGCTGTAATCCTTATGATTCTATCCTTTTATTAAAAGAGTATTTTAAGCCATCTAATATGCAGGTAATAGAAAATAAACGTGGCATTACAATTTAATATAACGCTATTATTTTTATAGATGAAACAAGATTTTTTACTCAAATTGTCCTTTTTGATTCTTGTGTAAAATAAAAATGAATTATCTATAATTGTTATCTTGCCTAATTAATAGATATCTTTCAATAAAATGCAGGGAGTTTTATTTTGCAAAAAAAGTGGTTTAATGAAGTTCTTTATAATAATAATGACTATGGCTACAGCCAATCAGTTCTCATAAAAGAGCCCATTGTTAGTGTTAATAGTGAGTTTCAAAGCATTGAAATTTTTGAAAATCCTTTTTTTGGCAAAGTGCTTACATTAGACGGTGTTATGCAAACAACCGAAAGGGACGAATTTTTTTATCATGAAATGTTTGTTCATGTTCCTTTATTTTCACACAAAAACCCTAAAAAAGTTTTAATCATTGGTGGAGGAGATGGTGGGATACTTAGGGAGGTCTTAAAGCATTCTGTTGTAGAATCTGTAGTTATGGTAGAGATTGATGGCATGGTAGTTTCTTTATGTAAAGAACATATGCCGAGCCTTAGTGCAGGGGCTTTCTCTAACAAGAGGGCAGAGGTGATTATTGGCGACGGTATAGACTACGTAAAAAACACAAATCAAACCTTTGATGTAATTATAGTTGATTCAACAGACCCAATTAATTGTGGGGAGGTATTATTCACTAAGGATTTCTATCAAAATGCTAAAAATATTTTGAATGATGGTGGTATCATTGCCACCCAAAGTGGAGTGCCTTTTTTTCAAACTGAGGAATTAAAAAACATTAAAGATAAACTGGGAAGTTTAGTACAACATTTTACTTTCTATGTGGTACCCGTTCCTACCTATGTAGGAGGCTTTATGTGTTTAAGTTTAGCTACAGATGTTGCACTTGAGCTAAACAACAAAGAGTTGATTGCTAAACGTGTTTCTAAAGATAATCTTTCTTTTAAATATTACAATGCCGATATTCATATAGCAAGTTTTGCTTTGCCTGAATATATTAAAAAAATATTAAATTAAAGTGGGTATTTCATTAAGAAGTATTGTATAATATAATCTTTGTTTGATTGTTTTTTTGGAACCCATAACATGATTTTTTTTAATATAAAAAATATAGTGAATATTTTTGTTGTTGTATTTATTTTATCACTATCTACCATTAGTATTTTATTTTTTTATGATATTATAAATATTTACCGAATTATTGAATTCTTTAACTTAAACAACCCCTATATTAACCAAATACTTAAAATTCTGGAAGTAAAAAATACTTTAGCTTATTTATGGACAATAAACCTAGTGGTTATTCCATTATGGGTGTTATGGAATTTGAAGCATCAAACTCAAACTCATTACTCACTTGTTAAGCATTTACAAAGCTTAGAAAATCCTAGTAAATTACTTAGTTACATGATTACAGACCATTGGGGTAAAATTTATTGGGCAGATAATCTATTTAAACAAATTTTTAAATTTTCTTTTGTTAAAAAAGATATGGGTAAAATTAATTTCTTAGATGTGTTAAAAAATTTAGATGAAATTGATATATCAGACTATTTAAAAAATAATATCTTAAATGATATTAAAATTAAAGCATCAGGTAGTGTAGATTTACCAATTAAGGTGGGTTCACAAGATAGTGCTTTTCGCTTAACTTATGTTCCTATAAAAAATGATTATTTATGGACAGTGATGTTAGTGCAACAAACACAAGATTTAAGCAATGCCATATTTATTCAAGATTTATTAGTATCTTTGCCAATTCCTATGTTAATTGTTAATAGCGTTGGTAAAACAATGTATGCAAATAGTAATTTTTATAAGCTATTTGGCTTGCAACAAAATGATTCTTTTGATATTGATGAAATTATTATAAATAAAGAATTACAACATGATTCAACCATGAAATGCAGTGAAAATATGCAAGTATGCAAATGTTTATGCAAAGATAGTAATGGTAGAGAATTTTTTGCTTATATCTTACAAGAGCCTAAATATAGGTTTAATACCAATATCTTACATTATGTAAGAATGGTTATTGTGCCAGTTGCCGATAATCAGGAAAACTTTCTAAATAGTACAATGAATCACATGCAATATCTGCACTCTTTTTCATTGCTTTATAAGAATGCTCCAATTGGCATGATGCTTGTTGATGTAAATGATAATATTATTGAATATAATAAATTTATTGCCGATATATTATGCTTAAATGAAGTTAAGAGCCCTAATATGTCTACTATTTTAGGCAATAATTTTGTTAGATGGAATAAATTTAAGAATAATGCTAAGGAAGATTTTGAAGTAGAATTTGAGGTGAAATCTACAATCCATTTATTTCGTTTATTAATGATGACAGTTGTAGAGAAGGGCGAAACTTTATATGCTCTATATTTTATAGATTTAACTTATTTGCGAGACTTAGAATCACAAATTAAACTATCACAAGGCTTACAAACGGTGGGTCAAATTGCTTCCGTTGTAGCCCATGATTTTAATAATTTATTAACCGCAATTATGAGCTTTACCTATTTTGCACAGGAACGACAAGATGAAGATGACCCATCTAGGGCAGAACTAGAGCAAATTAAACAAAATGCTAATAGGGCAAAAATCATGATTAAACAATTGCTTACGTTTTCTAGGAAGCAAGAGTTAAACCCTGTGTTATTTGACATAAACTCGGAAATATCCGATTTAATGAGTACAGTATTAAGACTAATGGGCGATAAAATCATTCCAAGTTTTAATAGGGGTAAACATGTTGGGCAAGTAATGATGGATAAAGTGCAGTTTCAACAAGTAATTACTAATTTAGTAGTGAATGCGAAAGATTCTATGAAGCATGGTGGTAAATTAGATATTGTAACTCATGGCATTAAATTAGATTACTCAAAAGAAGGTGTCTTAGGCACTATTCCACCTGGTACCTATGTGGTTGTAGAAATCAAAGATGAGGGCGATGGTATTCCAAATGAGCATCTTAAACTAATTTTTAATTCACATTTTTCTACTAAGGGCGAAAAAGGTAACGGCTTAGGATTGGCAACAGTTTACAAAATTATTAAAGATAGTGCAGGATTTATAGATGTTGCCACAGTGGTTGGCAAAGGCACAACTTTCTTTCTGTATTTACCCCAAAGTGATAAAAAAGTATTAGAAGAAGATATTCCTGTAGCACCTTTGCCAAAAATTCAGCGTTCCGATTTAACAGGTAGTGAAACTATCTTATTGGTAGAAGATGAAAACCCTGTGCGAATGGTTTGTGCAAGATTATTAAAAAGCAAAGGCTATAATGTTATAGAGGCATCAGGTGGTGCCGAGGCTTTAGAAATGATTCACTCGGCTACGGCTTTAGATTTAGTAATTAGTGATGTAATGATGCCGGGCATGAGTGGTCCTGAACTTGTAGCAAGGGTACGAGATAGATATCCAAATATTAAAGCTATTTTAATGTCGGGCTATGCCGAAGATGTGTTGGAAGATTTAGATGGAGATATCTCTTTAAAGGGAATAGAATTTTTAGCAAAACCTTTTACCCCTGATGTTTTTGCCACTAAAGTAAGGGCAATTATTAATAGTTAAATTATTTTATATTGTGATATTTTTGTTGATGAATATATTCTTTTAATGTATAATTGATGTTGTTCATTTATACAAAAAGAGGTAAAATCATGTTTTTAAATAATAAAAATATCAAATTAGAAAATAAAATAGCACAATTAAATAATAACTTAGAAAATGTCATAGTTGATCTAGGGTTGGTAAATTCCCAAGTAGAAAAATTACAACAAACTATAGAAGATCAAATAGCTTCAATGGTTGGTATAGATAAATGGTTCAATACCGAGAATATTCATAAAGATGAAGTAATAATAAAAACAGGAGGGTCAAATTTTAGAAAAACATGGGCTTTAATGGATTCTAAAAATATATTGTATATAGATGACTATCCTCTGTTGTTTCAGGTATTACAAGCCGAAGATAGGGGCGATGGCACTTTCGCAATGCCTGATTTTTATGATGGCACTTTAAGGCATATAAGATATGGAGATAGCAGGGAATTAGGAACTTTTGAAGAAGACGCCATGCAAAAATTAGGGTTAACAGCCACAACCACAATTGATAATAAAATTGGCT
>CANHGT010000003.1 GCA_947460385.1 Alphaproteobacteria bacterium | reverse complement strand
TTATCTAAAATATTTTTTCTCATTTCATAAAGACTTTTAAAATCTTCTATGTCAAAATAGTATTTATATTTCTTACATAATCTTTTTATATGTTGATAAATTGAAGCAAAAACGTATCCATCATTAATTGCTGTATAATAATTTAGCCAACCATATACTTTTTCATTAAAACAAATACCGTATATCTCAGTTTGAATTTCTAATAAAGCTACTTTTTTATACAGTTGAAAATCTGCAGAAAACCCGTGTTTACTTGGCTCATAGTGTTTAGCTAAATTCTTTGATAAAAAAACAAACTTTTTATAAATTTTAGTAATTTTTTTATTAATCTTATCTTTCTTTATACTTAAAGTAAATGGTTTATTATTTTTGATTTTATTATCATCATTATTTTTTATTATATAGCCTAAAAAAGAAAAATCTTCCTTTAAATCATCTTTATGTGGTATATTAAATATATTTGTTTTTTTATCATTCAATTCTAAACATTGTACTTCCAGATTTTTTGTAACAATATTTGTAATCGTGTGTTTAATATCTTCATCATCTCTTTTGTCAAAAATAATAATATCATCTACATATCTATCATAATAATCTACACTGTTCTTCATTGATTCATCAAAATCTTTTAGATATATTTCTGCTAAAATATTTGATATTGGAATACCTTGATGTATTCCTTTGGGATTATATGTGCTATTTGGGTTGTTCTTTTCTGAATCATACTTGCTTTTACTTGGTACATTTTTTGTTTCTAACGCATCTTTAATAAGCTTAATTACTCTTGAATCAAGTTCTAATTTTTCTAGTTTTTCATATAATATTTCTAATTTAATACTAGGGTAAAAATTTGTTATATCATATTTATAAATAGTTCCTTCTTTTTCACTAATTATTTTCTTATATAGATTATTTACTTTTGTATTAGGAGTTTCTTGTTTAATAGATTTTTTTGTTATTTCTTGTAAATATTTATTGACTATCTTTAAAACAAGCTTTTTTTCTAAACTTAATACCGCTATAAGTCTAGGTGGTACAGTTCTATCTTTTATAATTAATTTTTCTTGAAAAAACTGAAAGTCATAACTTTTATCATTAATTGATGTTATTATTTTAGTTATATCAATATTGTTAGTATCTATATTGTTAGATTTTTTTTGTAATTTATTTAATACTTCGTTAAAATTATCAATACTAAAACAATTATCAAAAACTGTATCATTTACCATTATACAACCTTAATTAATTTTATTATATCTCATACATAATACTATTGTTATATTACAAAATCAATCTTAATATAACTTAAAAATTACTTGATATGTGTATGATGAGTTTAGTTTAATGTTATATAATAAATGAAAATGATGCATGTAAGTACATCTTTCAACATACTTACATACACACATATTAAGTGATGATTTTAACTATAGCGAATAACAGAAATAACTATGGCAATTATTAAACTAGCAATTACTGGTAAACACGTTCTTTTTACTAAATCTATAGTGTTCAAATTGGCAATACCTGCTATTGTAATTATTACCCCTGCCACAGGTGAAAAAGTTCTACCAACCCCTGCTGCCAGTAAAATAGGCACTAAAATAATTAATGGATTCAAGTTAAATTTTGCAGAAAGTGTTGGAACCAAGCTTACAAATGCTAGCACAGGGGCATTTCCCGAACCTGTAATAAAGGCAATAAGTAAAATAAGCAAAGAAAATGCTATTGCAATTAAATATGGCTGATTTTCAAAATATTCAGCATAAGTAATAAGCGTATTAATTGCCCCTACTTGTTCTAATCCTTTGGCGAAAAACTCCGCAGATACCATTAAAATAATTACTGTGGCAAAAATTTTACCTGTGCCATCTATCCAAGCTGAAAAATTATCTAATGCTGTCTTGAACGATTTATAATGCAACGATTCAATAATAATACAAATACTAATAGTAACCATCATTGCCACAGGAATAGATACATTGTATTTGTTCGTAAACAAAGGTGAAAATGCAATTAACAACACTAGGGGAATTAATGGAAATAGTGCGTAATATTTAGGTGCATCTACTTTTTCGCTTGGATTAATCTCGTGCAGATATTTGCCCTTGTTTTCTGCTATTACGTAGTTCTCTTTCTTATCTAAATATTTTTGCCATAATATATTTACCAGTGGAATTGTAATTAATACAGCAATTTGAATAGGGGTTTGATGATATATCACAAAGTCTATAATATCAACATTAATTACTTTTGCCCCTAAAACCGCATTAATTTGCCCCGGTCCATACTCCCAAGCGGTAGGAATTACAATAGTAGCACAAGCTGTTTTGTTACTTATTCCTGCATTTCTTAAAATAGGATACAAAGTTCCCATTAGCATTAAAGATAATGAGGTTGCCCCTGTAATAAAAATATACATAATAAAAACTACCACTAAAGTAGCATACAGTAACACATATGGATTAGAGATTTTATCAATCGTTTTTGAAGTAGCCTTAATAAAAGAAGCCGATGCTCCTATTTTATTCATATATGTAGCAACACCTGCTATAGAAACTAAGGTTAGACCTAATTTTGCTAAGCGATTATTTGTTACTTGGTCGAACAACAGCCATAAATCAAATATAAATAAGTTGGTAGAATTAGTATCTTGATTAATAATAGGCGTACCATTTATAAAGTATGCCAAACTGAATAAAAGTAACCCAGCAATAATTAGCACAGCGGGTGGATTATATTGTTTAATAATTAAGTAAGCTACCCAAATTACTAACAATAATACTAAGATATTTAACATGTTATGCCCCTTATTCTTTAATGTTGATATAAATAATTTGTCATATGATTATATATTATAAATTATTTTTTTTGATATTTCCACACAACTATTAAAGATATAGCTAAATTATTTAATTTGGATATAAAGAGTTAGCTATATATAAAAAAATGGGGAGATAATATTATAACTATCCCCCCCTTTGTATCATTTATAAATATAAACTATGTGATATGTTTATGCTTGGCTTTTTTTATTATTCATAGACTTTAATATATTAACGATAATAGCAGTTACTAGAACGCCAACTGCTAGTGAAATTAAAAATCCAACCACATTATCTACTACAGGAAGTACTATTGGACCGCCATGTGGTGCATAATCTGCCACTTTAAAGTAGCCTGCTAATGCTCCACCTACTGCTCCACCTACTACAATAGCAGGAATTACACGTAATGGATCAGATGCGGCAAAAGGAATCGCACCTTCTGTTATACCAATCATTCCCATAAAAAATGCTGCTTTACCTGCTTGTTTTTCCTCTACAGAATAATTTTTGCCTTTTATTAAGGTGGCAAGAGACATACCTAAAGGTGGAATAGCTACAGCTACTGCTATTGGTCCCATAATTGTTGGTACACCTGCTGCAATCATTGATGCACCAAATAAAAATGCTACCTTATTAATTGGACCACCCATGTCTATTACAATCATTAATCCTAACAAAGCACAGAATAAAATATTACTAGCTTGCCCGCTGGCAGACATCACTTGTAAAGAGCTTGTTAATAATGCCATAAAATCAGCAATATATGTTCCAATAGAATACATAAATACACCTACTACCACGACCCCTACTAAAGGTATAATCAACACAGGCATAATAGTTAATAAGGTTTTATTTTTTACAGGTATCATAAGAAAATACTTAATAGCATAGCCACCTACAAAACCAATTAAGATTCCACCTAAAAAGCCTGCCTGCATACTATTTGCCAACATACCACCAACCATACTTGGGGCAAGTGCGGGCTTACCACCAATACTATAGCCTATATAACCTGCTAAAATTGGTACCATTAAGCCAAAAGACATTGCTCCTAATGTTTCCATCTTCTTTAAAATATCATTAGTAATTGCCACACCACTACCTGAATTAATGCCCGATAAGGCAATAGCTACGGCAATTAAAATTCCTCCCATCACTACAAATGGAATCATAAAAGAAACACCATTTAACAAATGTTTATATGCCCCTAATTTGTTGTTACTTGCGTCTTGCGACTTTATAGATGAACTACTTAATACAGGAGCTTTTAAAGATTTTTTAATAACTTCTTCGGCACTTTTAACTGCTTCGGCTACAGGACATTTATATACTGGTTTACCTACAAAGATATCATCTTCAATATCAATATCACTAGCAATAATAACTGCCTTAGCATGTTTAATATCATCAACCGTTAAAGTATTTTTTATACCAATAGAACCATTAGTTTGTACTTTAATACTGTATCCCATCGCTTGTGCTGTATTTTGTAATTTCTCTGCCGCTATATATGTATGTGCAATGCCTACAGGACATGCTGTTACTGCTACTATATCATAACTTTTTGATGTGTTTTCTACAGCTTTAATTTTATTATTGTTATTAGATATAAATTGATCAAACACTTCTAAAATATTTTCCTTAGATTTGCATAATAGTAAAGCATCACAAAAATCTTGCTGTATTAATAATTGTGCTAATTCAGAAATTAATGATAAATGCACATCACTTGCTGATTTGGGAATTGCTAACATGAAAAATATTTGGGCTTCGTTATTAACATCATTTTCAATGGTATCATCATTTTTTATTTTAGACTGAGAAATACCAAAAGATATAGCCACGTCTTTAACATGGTCGCTTTTTGCATGGGGAATTGCCACTAAATTTCCCATAAATGTAGAAGATATGTTTTCTCGGGAGATTATATCTTGATAAAAAAATCCTTTATTGCTAATAAGTCCATTAGTATCTAAGGTGCTTATTAAATCTGCTAAAACTTCTTTCTTTGTTGTGTGTTTAATATTTGTAAAATATAAATTATTTTGTATAACATCTCTTAATAACATGATGTTTTCCTCTAAAGTTTCTTAATAAATCTTGTTATATAGTGCTTGTAACTTATTTAATTATATAATAAATTATATATAAACTCAATATCAATGTAGTTTCATGATTTTATAGTGAAGAATTATTGAATAGATAATTCATAAAAGTGATTATTTTAAGACTTAAATTAGCAAGGCTATGTATTATTTATTTTAAATACTATAGGTATTAGCACAACCATTTCTGATTTGCTATTATGCTTAATTTCCCATTTTTTAATTGCATTAACTGCGGCTTTGTCTAAAACTTCATAACCTGAGCTAGTTTGAATAACCACATTAACAACCTTGCCTTCTGTGTTTAATGTGGCATGCAAGATAACCTGTCCTTCCCATTTGTTAATTCTAGCAATTAATGGATACACAGGTATTTCATTGCCATTATTCCCTCCTAAATCTTCATAATTGATAGGTTCATGCTGAAAATTAGATTGATGATTTTCTTGTTGTAATGTACGCTCTTTAGCCAAAGTACTACTGTTTGGTATTTGCTCTTGTTGTAAATTAGCATCATCATTACGATTAATAGCGGGTATATTATTTTTCTTAGCTTTATGAATATATTTATGGGTTGTTGGTAATGGTGTTGACAAATTTGCATTGCTTACTTCTGTGCTTAAAGAAACCTTAATAGAACTACCCAAATTATAACTTGGGGTAATATTAAAAAAGTAAAGAACAAATAAAAAACATAATACTAAGCCATGTATCAATGCAGATATAAACCACGAGCTATAAATATTTATGTTTTTTATTCGAACTATTAACACATAGCACCTACGTTATTACTTCCATAGCAATCCTATATAAGCGCCACGTCCTGCACCTTGGAAGCCCATAGAAGATTGATAATCTTCATTAAAGATATTGGTAAGTTTTAAATAAGAAGCAAAATTATTAGTAATGTTGTATTCTATTTTAGTATTTACAATATTATAAGAATCTAGTTTTTGATACCCTGTGCTATCAAAACCATCTAAAGTTTTTCCAATATACATATAATCTACCACAAAAGATAAATCAGATATAGGTTTAAACTCTAAAGACGTATTTACAGCATTCTTTGGTCTTCTATTAGCTATTTCATTAAAGAATAATAGAGTATAACCTGTTGTAAAGTTAAAATATTTTGTTATAGGCATTTTAGCAAAAAACATAAACCCTTCACTACCATATGTTCCATCTATATTAGTAAACTCTTGAGTTGGTATATGGTTAGCAGTGTTAAAATTATAATCTAAGGTTATTAAATTAGTAATTTTTTGCTTAAAATATGTAGCATTTAATAATAAATTACCATTTAGCAAAGTGGCATCTACACCAACATCATATCCTTTAGTTTGTTCTTCTAACAATTGTTCATTGCCATAACTACCATGTAATTCATACAAATTAGGAGCTTTAAAATTATAGATATAATTTGCTCTTAATTTATAATTGTTCAAGAATATGTAATCCATAGAGAAATTATAATTGATTTTATTATCTGCTGTATACTCATTATAGGTATTATACCTTAGACCTGCACTTAAATTTAAAGCATTAAAAAAGCGGTAACCAATTATACTATAATAAGCTAAAGTACTTTCATTAAATGAAGTAAATTCTTGTGGAACTTCCATAAAATTAGCATAATTTTGACTTAATTTTTGCAAATCGTAATCTAACCCTAATTTTACAAAACCATTGTCTAAATATCTAATATATGTATTATAAGCTATATTAATATCTTGCCCCGAACTTTTATTCATTAAGAGTCCACCACCTGCATAATCTAATCTATCTACATTAAAAGTAGACAATGATAATGTATGATTAGTGTTTTTAAATGCAAAATTATATTTCAAATAGCCATTGTAAGTTTCTTTTTTATAATCGGTGTTGTAGATATCTTTCAAACATACAAATTGTCCGTTACAAGGTGGTCCATTTGTTAAATCATCGCCATCACGCTTACCATTATTATATTGAAATAAAGCATCAAAACTATTGTAAGAATATGTGGTTAAAAAAGACTGCTTAGAAAAACCATCTTTCTCACCAAGATTATTATGATCGGGATAGGCTAAATTATAACCCTGTGAACCATGATCTGATATAAAAAAATTAAATCTATGCATATTATTATTTGAAACACCTAAATAACCCAATTCTCCATAATGAGAAGAATCTAAACCTGTTTCTATGAGTCCTTTAACTTCAGTGTTTTGTGAAGCTGTAGTAGTAATAATATTTATTACTCCTGATGCGGCAGAAGAACCATAAGATACTCCATCACCACTTTGAATAATTTCTATTCTATCTACTGCCATTAATGGTATTTGACTAATATCAAATGCTCCCTGTGATGGATCTGCAATTTTCACACCATTTATTAATATTATACTACTATGGGGAGATGCACCTTTAATATATAAAAAAGCATTATGATATGGAGCATAACTTACTATTGAAACACCAGGAACATATTGCAATGCTTCAACTAGTGTTTTAGCACGTGTTTTACGTAGATCTTCAGATGTTACAACTATGATATTTTTTGAAAAGTTTTCTTCTTTAGTAACTTCGCCAAATACTTCAACTTTTTTCAGGGTTTCAATGGCATACAAATTGCTAAAATTAATAATAATGACTAAAAAGAATAAAAAAACAGAGTAAGTGAGCTTCATAATTGTACATCCTAATTATAACTATGTATTATTTTGTTACAATACATAATAATACAATTTTTATCTAATTACAATCAAAAAGGTTGAATATTTATCTTCAACCTTTTCTGCTACTTAGTAATATAAATTAAAGTATTTATTTAGATACTGACAATAATCTTATCTCTACCGTATCTGAATCTGCAACGCCAAGATAATCACCTGTTTGCACTTTATCACCTATTTTTAATTCGGTTTCTTTAGTATTAACTCCTGTAACAACTAATTCATCACCATTAAACAGTTCTAAACGCATAACCCTAGCTCCACCTACATTCTTACCAATTTGTGTATCTAGTTCAAGTATTGTACCACCATACATAGCTTTAACTCTTTCGCCTTTTTTTACCATGATTTTTTCTGAATGATAAGCTTTTTTCATGTTTAAAGATGATTTTTTACCTAACTTGTTTCCTAAATCTTGAATTGTTTTCCCACCTGTTGGTGTATCTGAATCTTCTAAAATATTGCCTTTATCATCTATTAAAATTGCGTCATAATCGTCTTCATTTATGGTTTCTTTTTCAACAGTAGAAACATCTGTTGGTTTAATGTTATTTTCACTCACTTGATTTGAATCTGCTGATAATTGTACATTATAATTAAAAAATATAAATAAAACTAAGCCGTAAAATAATTTTTGCATAAAAATCCCCTATATTAATTATAAATTCTTTTATATGTTGTATTGTAAACCATAATTAATAAAATTGATGTAAAATTGAAACAAATTAATATATTATTGCACATATTTAACTAACCAATAAGAAGAGTAATACAATATAATTAATAAAGTGGCAACAATAATTTGGCTAAATGGGTCAGGCGGAGTTAAAATTGCAGCAATAATAAAAGCACTAACAATAGCATATTTACCAAATTTAATAATGTGGTGTGCTTTTAAAATATTAAAATAAGCCAATATAGTTAAACTAATTGGCAATTCAAAAGCAATAGCGGTTGACAATATAATACTTAGTATAAAAGAAATATATTCAGATACTTTAGGCAATAATTGTACTTCATTATTATTATAAAACAATAAAAAAAACTTCCATACCATTGGAAGCAAAACAAAATATGCAAACAATAGTCCTAGAAAAAACAATAAGGGTGATAAAAATATTAGCAACAAGCCTATTTTTTTTTCTTTTGGTTGCAATGAAGATAGCATGAATAGAAAAATAATAATTAAAAATAACGGAGTATAAACAATTAATGAGGTAAAAAAGGCTAATTTAATATTAGTAAAAAAAAATTCCATAATAGAGGTGGTTATAAAGATGCTGGGAATATTATTATCTATTAAAAAATCTAACAATTTTATACTAAAAATATTGTAAATGCTTTTTGAATAAATAAAACAAATAACAAAACAAATGAAATAACCTAATATATTTATTATGACAAGCTTTCTTAAATCATCTAAATGACTGTATAAATCTTTTTTACTATTTCCTAAATTAAAAAATGTCACTGTACTATTATATTCCATTAATTATAACTACTTGAAAAATAAAGTATATTATTATATAATTATAGTCAAAGGATTAATGAAAAAGGTGAATGAAAAATGCTACATATTAACAATCTAAATTTAGAAAAGCTTGCTGATTCTATTAGAATGTTGTCGGCTGATGCACTCAATAAATCTCAAAATGGTCATTTAGGAACTCCACTTGGAGCAGCAGATGTTATAGCGACCTTGTTTGCCAACTTCATGCACTTTAATCCTAACGACCCTTTGTGGGCAAACCGTGATAGATTTATTCTTTCAGCGGGGCATGCTTGTATTATGCTATATTCTACTTTGCACCACCTACACTATCAAGAATTTAGCCTTGATTCTATTAAGAATTTAAGGGAGTTAAATTCAATTACCTCAGGACACCCCGAAATTAACCATAAAGCTGGCATTGAGGTTACAACCGGTCCTCTTGGGCAGGGAGTATCTATGGCTGTTGGAATGGCAATTAGTGAAAAAATCTTACACAGTAAATATCCAAGCATTATTCACCATAAAATTTATACTCTTGTTGGTGATGGTTGCCTTATGGAGGGAGTTGCATATGAATCCCTTGCCTTGGCAGGACAACTTAACCTAAGCAACTTAGTAGTAATTTATGATAGCAATAACATTACAATAGATGGGACATTTGACCTATCTAGCAAAGAAAATATTGCACTTAGAATGGAATCTATGGGGTTTGAAGTAATTACTATAGATGGACATAACTTTGCGGAAATTAACAAGGCTTTTAATACCTCACAAAGCAGTAGTAAACCCGTGTTCATTATTGCAAACACAAAAATTGCTTATAAGGTTCCCAACAAGGAAGGAACCCCACAGGCACATGGTGGTCCATTATCTAAGGAAGAATTATTAGCCTTAAAAGATAATCTGAATTGGCATTATGAACCATTTGCTACTCCCACTGAAATTAAAGATACTTGGAACATGGTAGTGCAAGCAAAAATAAAACAATATGACTTATGGACAGACACCCTAAATCAAGATAGCAAAAAGCAAGACTTCCTTGATTTTACATCTAACAAAAACATACATAACAGTGTTAAAGATTTAGAAGCTATAGCACTGCAAACCTTTGAAAATCAACCAAAAATAGCTACAAGGGTTGCATCGGGTAAAATTCTAGAAATACTATGTAAAAATTCTCCTAATTTAATAGGAGGTTCGGCCGATTTAAGTGCATCTAACAATACTATTAATAAATTTTCCCATATTATTAATTCTACCAATTACAATGGTAACTATATTCACTATGGTGTTAGAGAGCATGCTATGGGTGCAGTTATGAATGGAATTGCTAGTTATAAAAATGGCTTAATTCCGTATGGTGGTACGTTCTTAGTATTTTCAGATTATATGCGTCCTGCTATTCGTTTATCTGCCCTTATGGAACAACAAGTTATTTATGTATTTACCCACGATAATATTTCTTTAGGAGGAGACGGTCCTACCCATCAACCCATAGAACACATTGCATCTTTAAGACTTATTCCCAATGTGGAAGTTTTAAGACCATGTGATTTAATTGAAACTATAGAATGTTACAATATTGCATTAGAAAATACCAACAAACCAACCCTTATGATTTTAGGGCGTGATAACGTTCCTACCTTAAGAAAAGATTATGATATACATAACAACAAAGTAAAACAAGGTGGTTATTTACTTCTAGACAATGAAAATAATAGTATTAACTTAGTTTCTAGTGGATCTGAACTACATTTGGCTATGGAAGTTGCTAAAATTTTAAATGAAAAAGGCATTATTACCAATGTAATATCTATGCCTTCTTTAAATAGATTTAATAAACTTAGCGATGACGATAAATTCAGTGTGTTAAAAAACCCTCAATTTAATGTAGTAATTGAAGCTGGAAAATTAACTGGTTACCAAGAAAGTTTAGGTGGTATAACTTATCTTTATGGCATAGACTCTTTTGGATTATCGGGCAAAGCGGAACAAGTAATGGATTATTTTGGTATGACCGTTGAAAAAATTCTAAAATTTGTAGAAGATAAATATAAGAGTATTATGAAATAATAGGTGAACACATTGGTAAAAGTTGCTCCTTCTATTCTATCGGCCGATTTTACTAACTTAAAAGATGAAATATTGCGTTTAAATAATACTGAAGCAGACTATATTCATATAGACATTATGGACGGTCATTTTGTTCCTAATTTAACCTTTGGGGCATCTATAGTTAAACAATTGCGTCCACTAACTAAGAAAATTTTTGACACCCATTTAATGGTTCAAAATCCTGAAAATTTTGTTGATGATTTCATTAAAGCTAAGGTAGACATTATTACTTTTCATATAGAAGCCACTACCCACCATGATCGTTTAGTTAAATACATTAAAGATAAAGGTATTAAAGTTGGCATTGCTTTAAATCCATCAACTCATGAAAATGTACTAGAATATTTAGTAGATGAAATAGATTTAATACTGGTAATGACTGTAAACCCTGGATTTGGTGGGCAGAAGTTTTTATCTAATCAATTAACAAAAATTAAAAACATAAAAGACAATTTTATTAAAAATAAAAATATAGACTTAGAAGTAGATGGAGGGGTAAATTTTCAAAACAGCATAAACTTAGTGCAGGCGGGAGCCAATGTACTTGTTGCTGGAACTACAATCTTTCAAAATAATAATTATGCAGAGAACATCAGTAAATTAAAAGGATTATAAAATGCAAAATATCAATGAACAAAAACGTCCTAGTTTCCACAATATAAAAAAATGGTTTATAACTGGCTTATTAGTTTCATTGCCAATTACAATTACCTTGTATATTACTATTTCTATTATAAATTTTTTTGATAATTTAATTATTAAAAACTTATTTCCCACCTCTTTAGCGGCAAGCATTCCGGGGCTTGGTATTGCTACATCATTAATATGTGTTGTAGTTATTGGGTTTGTAGCTAGTAATTTTCTAGGAAGATATTTTGTTTTACTTAGTGATGCAATTTTAAGTAAAATTCCTGTAATAAGAAATATTTATTCAACAACTAAACAAATTTTTGACACACTGTTAGCTAATAACTCAAAAGCATTTAAAGAGGTAGTGTTAGTAGAGTATCCTAGGAAGGGAATGTGGGTACTAGCATTTGTAACTTCAGAGGTAAAAGGTGAAATTCAAACTCTTACCAATGATAATGTGGTAAGTATTTTTGTACCTACTACACCTAATCCTACATCGGGCTTTTTATTGTTTGTTCCTACTACAGATGTAATTAGGCTATCTATGACTCCTGAAGTAGCTATGAAATTAATTATTAGTGGTGGCATGATAAATGCTGATGATATCATAGCAAAATTAGAAAAGAATGAAAAAAAAGAAGATTTACATTAAGAAAATAATGAATATAACTAAATGAACTAACTATTTAGATGTTAGTTCAAGTAGAGGCAATAACTAAAAAAAATATCTTTTTCATGAAACAAGTATTGTTAAAATGAAAAAGATACCGCTAATAAACGTATTATGTTTGGTGGTAAAAGAATTATAATATGATGCATTTAATGTTTGTTTAAAAAATTATCTATTGCAAAGACAATATTATTTATATTGTCTATAATTTTATCTACCCTCTTATTATGATCAACAAAGAGAATGCTATTTGGGTCTCTCTCTAATTTATTATCTTGGTATTTGTGTTTTTTCTCTGACAGTAAAAGTTGTACTCCCTTAATAGACATTCCCCTACTATAAAGCTGTTCTTTAATAAAAATTAGCACATTAATATCATTTTTAGAGTAATAACGCCTATTGCCTGCCTTACGTAATGGCTTCACATATAAAGCAAAAGTAGAAGTCCAAAACCTTACTACATGTTGTTCTAAAGATAATATCTTAGCAACATCTCCAATAGTTTTATATTCTTTTTGTTTTGCAGTTGTATTCATAATATCATAATAATTTATTATAACTAAATTGCTTTATTCTGACACTATAAATGTATAAAGCATTAGCTATATACATGTTAAACAATTTCAACTATAGTTTTATGTTCATTTTGCCCCACAGAAGATACATCTATATCATCATCTTCATCTAATTTCAAGGTGAAAGGACCATTAGGCATAATAGTAGAAATACTATGTTTATATACTAATTGTATATGTGCATCTCTTCTTAATAGTACGGCAAAATTATCAAACCCTGTAACTATGCCTTGAAGTTTAATTCCATTAGATAAAAATATCGTTGCAGGAACTTTATTTTTTCTAAGAGTATTTAAAAACAAATCTTGACAATTTAGATTGTTTTTTTTAGTCATAAAGATTGTCTCCTAAATTATTATATTATACTGTTATTTAAACCTATTTTATGAGAAAATAAATTTTCTATGTCTTTAATATGGGTTCTTAATCCAACAATTATTACAGTATGATTAGAACTAATAACTGTGGTAGGATTTACAAGTACAATATTACCTTGTTCATTAATAATATTAGCCACTAAAATATTACCCACAGATTCAATATCTTCTACTGTTTGCCCTACAACTACAGAGTTATGAGCAACTTCAAGTTCTATGATTTCTGCAGTATTATATAAAGAATAAATATTATAGATTATTCCTCTGCGAATACTACTTAAAATAGAAGACATAATAAAATTATTTGGTACAAGAACATGGGCAATACCACTTGTAAATAAAAAGTCTTCATGTTGGCTATTCCGTAAAAAGCAAAAAATATCCCCTAATTTTTGATACTTTAACAATAGTGAGTTAAAAATTGCATCTTTATCATTTTTATATAACAATATTATTATATCATCTTGAGATTTCAAGTAGTTATCACGGTATTGAGGCTTAGATATATCATCTATAATAACTTGAATATTATATTTTTCTAACTCTACACCAAAGTTATTTTCACTTTCTGTTTTTTTGTCTGTAATTACCTTAATTTTATAAATATTAGAAAGAGCAATAGCTACAAATTTAATAAAAGGATTGTCTCCTGTAATTATTATATTAGGTGCTTGACTCTCTAATAACTTCATTTCAGATTCTTTAAAATTATAAAACAATAAATAAGCATCTTCAATATCATCTACAATGGTAGAAATAAAAACTCTATCATCTTTTTGAATAACATCGGTATCTTGAGGAATCAAAAAATGCCCCCTTCTAAAGATACCAATTATTTTAGAGACAATGTTTTTTTCTTTAGCTAAAGTGTTCAAATCTAAAACAGACTTATTTAATGATATTGTATCTTCATTACAAACAAATGCTAAAACTTTAATATTTGCACTGCTAAAATGAAGAAAATCTGTAATATTTAGATACTTGTACTTTATAAGGTCTTTAATAGAGTTAATCATTTCTCTTTCAGGAGCAATTATTCCATCTAGTGGTATAGTTTTTAAGCGAAATAATTCTGACCAACCATAATCTAAATAATTGGCACTTTTTAATCTGGCAATATTAGTTGTTACACCCATTAATGAAGCCAGATGACAAGACATAATGTTAATATCATCAGATGGAGTACAAGATATAAAAAGCTGGGTATTTTTAATATCTGCATCTTCTAGGGTGTTGAAATCTGTAGAATCTCCTACTATTCCGCCAAGGGAATAATTATCGGTTATTTCGGTTACAACTTTAGAATTGTTGTCTATGATAGTAACATCATGATACTTTTCTTCAGACAAGTATTGCGCTATAAAACTTCCTGTATTGCCAACTCCTGCAATTATTATTTTCATTACACTTTCTTACATTTTGCGTTGATATAAAATAAACTCTTGTAATTGTAGCATACTTTCAAAGAAATAAATAAATAAATTTAGCTATAAAAATCTTTTATTTTTGCAATTAGAATTTCTCAAACCTATAAGAAAATAGAATCAACGATACTTTTACTTTAAGATCATTAGTAATATTAACATTTTTGTTACCAGGCCATACTCTATATAATAAACTATTATCTTCTTTTTCTAAATAATTTGTTACAAAGGGATACAATCTTGCATCAAAAGAAATATTTTTAATAACTTGTTGTTTAAGTTGTTTATTAATACTTTTTGCTTCCTCTTTCAGCTTTAAAATATTATTTTCTTTTAGCAATTCTAATAATTCAGTCGTTGGTAAATAATATGAAATAGTATAGCCAGCATTTATAAGCAGGCTAATTTCTTTACCATTGTACGATGTTTCTATGAAAGCATGTTTTTTAAAATAAGGATATTGCTTAGCTATAGCATCTAACTGCTTTTTAATAGCAACAATATTATTTTTGTTAATATTTTTAGTATCTAACCACATATTTTTTATTGCTAATTTATCTGTGTGTTCCATGTACTCATTTAATGTTCCTCCACTAAGATGTTCAACATCATGCCCTACCATTAATGTGCCACCCTTATATATAATATCTAGTTCAACACCGTTAGGATTCGATTTTGCTACATCATATAATTTACCTAAACTATTAACCCTATGAACCCAATATTTTTTACTTTCTATATTTTTTTCATTAAGTTTTAAGATAGGATCGTTGGTAATTTTTAGCCCATAATCTAAATCTGCTTGGGTTGGATTAAATTCATTTGAAGACATATCTAATTTAGCAGTATAAGAATTTGCAGATTTAACCCCTACTATATTTTGCAAAGTATTAAACATAAAACTATTAAGAACAATATTATCTTTATGTTTTTTAATATTTTTGATAATTTCTGGATTATTCTTAATATATTTGTTAGAAAATATCATTATTAATGGAATACGCACTTGGTTATAGTTCTTATTATTAAAATTACCATGATAAGTTTTTGTAACAATATCTTCGCCATGATCACTAAAATAGGTTAAGCTAGCAAAATTAGGATTCTTTTCTGCCATGACTTTTACTTTTAATATAAATTCATCTATATCTGCTATACTTTGATCGTAACAAGATATTTGTTCAACAGAATTTATTATTGGCTCTTTACCATAATAAAACTGTATTTTTTCTCTTAGTTTTTCATGTTTTTCTTTAAAAGAATTATGCTTTATGGCAGTACAAACATCTGAATGAGAGCCTCTGGTGTGTAAAAAAATTATATTTTTCTTATTATTATCTAAATTGTTTAAAGAATTTTCTAATTCAGGCAATAATGTATCTTCATCACCCCCACCTGTAGCAAAAAACTGTGTTTTACTTGCAGTTGTAAGAATAGTTGTAGAAGTAGACCATAAACTATTTTTTCCATTGTTTGAAAGCCAATAAGTATTCATTTTGCCTTTATTCAATACATTAATTAACCCTTCTGATTTTGCAGATAAAATGGTATGCAGAACTTTATCTGTACGATCAAAAGCAGAATAAGCACGGGAGTATTTCACACTGTTGCTTTTTAATATATTGTGTAGGTTAGCATTATTATTGAAAAAATAACCATACTCGGAAAAATGATCCGAAGTAGAAGATTCACCAATAATAACCACATGAAGTTCCGGGGTGGTAATCCTAGAATCATTAATTAATGTAATGTTATTATTAGAGGCAATAGCATTATTTATAGCTAATATTTCTTTGTAAGAATCATATGAAGAAAAGATAGTTGGTATTACTCCCATATATCTACCATTAAATCTATCGTTCTCTGTTAAATTAGAGAGTGATGAATGAAGATAAATAATATTTAATACGTTGAAAACAACGGTAAATATAATAATTTTTTTATTAATTATTTGTGTTATTAAATACTTGTTTATTAATAAGCATATACAAAATAATAAAACATATGACATTACAGCCAAAATTAAAAATGGATACAATAAATTATTAACAACAATAAATTGATATGATTCCGAAATATTGCTTTGATATATAGCAAATAGATCGGCTTTATTTAGTACATGAAATTTCTTTTTATAAATAAAACAGAACGCTCCAAGAATAAAAATTATCCAATATACAAAAGAATGTAAAAATGTTCTTAAAAAGGTGTTATTAAATAGTTTATTTATTAAAGTTTCATATAAAAATAGAATGCTAATATACAAAATAATTGATAAAAATAAGTATTTACCCCTAGAAGGAGTAATAAAAACCACTACAATTAAAAACAACAATAATTTTGTTATTAATGGATATTTTTGACATTTTTTTATTAAATAATTCATGTAATATTACCTTATTATAATGATGGAATAATAATAACAAGGAAATTAAGTTTAGTCAATCTTATCTAAGTAATTAACAAGCTTTTAATCTATAAATCACTTACAATTTGTTGCATTATAGTCTGTTGATTTACAACACTATCACTTAAAATAATAGAGTAAACTCCATTTTGCAATAATTTTTTAACATCATTGTTATGGGGCAACAAATAATTAATAAACAATGGCTTTTTGCAACTTTTAACCAACTCATTTACTAAATTATTGTTATATTCTTGTTCTTTATAATTAAGGCATATAACATCTATATTTAGCTTGTTTGCTTCTAAAACTTCATAATTAGAATCTAAATTCATTATAATGATAATATTAGGACATAATTTTTTAGCTAAAGATATTAATTCATTTAGTGCAATCTTCTTGTAATCTTGAAAATTTACTATTAATCCACCCACTCCTAGCTGAATAAGTATTTTAATTCTATTCATTAGCCAATCTGTGTTGTGTGTGCTACTTAATTCACCATCGTACAACCTAGAATAAATTAATACATCATTGTTCATTTCTTGAATGGCTTTAATATTAACTATCTTATTACAAATAATAGCTTTACTTCCGCCTAAAATTGTTGCCATAGCTATTTTACTAATAAAATCATTATCGTATAGATTGTTATGTTCCATTGTTTCTAAATTTATACAACATTGAGATTTAGTTCGCACCAGATTTTTATTTGTTTTAAGAAAATTGTCTTGTGGTGAAGATATATAATCTATTACATCTCCTACGTAATCTACCACATAGTTTGCTTGATTTATGATTTTACCGTTGGCTTCTTTCATGGCAAAAGAGTTTTTTGTACATTGAAACATAGAAACATCATTTTCTGAATCGCCAACAGCAAAAACATTAGATTTATCGTAATGATAGTGGTTAAATAAAAAATCTATCGCTTTACCTTTAGATGATCCTTTGCTCATAATTTCTAAAAAACCAATGCCTGTACTTACTGCCTGTAGATGATCACCATATTTTTCATTAATATAATTTCTTACTGAATGAAAATCATTATTATCGTATGCCATTAATAAAAAAATTGTTGGAATAATACTTTTGCCAATTTCACCTACAATATTTTCAACAACAATTATAGGATTTACAAAATCTGCTACAAAATGGCTAGGGCGTTTGCTACTAGAGTATCTGTTAGAAAAGGTTGAGACTTCCCATCTTAAACTACTGCTTAGGGAATCACAATAATTGGCTATATCTATGGCAAATTCATCGGGGAAATGGCTTTGATATACAGGGTTATCATTAATATCGCAAATAACCGAACCATTTTGTGATATACGAAAATCACACTTTACCCCTATTTGATCCTCTAAGAATTTAATATCATGATCCATTCTGCCTGTTGCCATAATAAATTTATTACCATTATTAACAAAATTAATTATTTGCTTTTTTGTGGAATCATCAATTACATAGCTATGAGAATCTTTTTGTTTTTTTATTAAAGTTCCATCTACATCAGAAAATAAATATTTAACCATTTGTATTGCCTTAATCTTTTTATTGTTAAGAATATAGTGTACACTTTTCAACTTATGCCTACAAGTGAAAATTATTATGTTAATTTATTTATATCATCTTATATATTATATAAAAATTGAACTTGTAATTAAAAAAACATCCCTGTGTTTCAAATAATGATTTTTCAAGACTTCAAAGACCTTGATTTAATAATATAAATATCATAATATTAATTAATATTTCTTAATTAATTAGAGTCTTACTCTCCATGATTTATAATTCTTACGCTAAAATTAATCTATTTCTTCATGTTTGTGAAAAGCTACCTAATAATTATCATGCACTTGAAACTTGTTTTGCATTTATTAATATTTATGATAGTTTAGAATTTCAAATTACTAATTATAATAATATTATTTGTGATGGTGAGTTTGCTAAGAACATGCCACAAATAGAAAACAACTTAATTTATAAAGTATGGATTTTTTTAAAAAACAAATATAATATTCAAACTAATTTATCTATACATTTAATAAAGAATTTACCAACAGGTGGTGGCTTAGGAGGTGGTTCTTCTAATTGTGCTACTACTATTTTGGCTGTTAATGATATTTTTAAATTAAATATGAACATCAATGAAATGATAGAAATAGCTATAAAATTTGGGGCAGATGTTCCTGTATTGTTGCATCAGTACCATAATAATTGTTGTTTTTTTGCCACAGGAATAGGTGAAGTACTTAAACCCATATATTGTAATGGCAACAACCACATATTGTTAGTAAATCCTTTAGTACATTGTGATACTAAACAAATTTTTAATCAATTCCAGCAAAATTATAGTGAAAAAATTATACATACATATTCCCATAAAAACGAAACAGATTTTATTTATTTTATGAAATTACAAAAAAACGACTTAACAAACATAGCAGTAGAGTTAGAGCCTATAATTAATGAAGTTATAGTTGCATTAGAAAATACTAACTCTATATTTGCAAGAATGAGTGGTAGTGGAGCCACCTGTTTTGCTGTTTACAATGATTCTAAGCAGATTGCAGAAGCAGAGAAAACAATAAAACAATTATTCCCTAATTTTTGGATAAAAAAAACCAACATAAAATAAAGATATCTACGTCAAATAGCTTACAAATAATATTTAAGTTTAACTAATAAATTTACAAGCATTCTAGAATCAATTACTAAAGTTCCTTCCTTACTGGTTTGTATAACATATTGTTTATCATATATTGTTTCATAATAATTGTTTCCTGTTATTTTCAGCTTTTTTTCAACATTACCCATTAATCCTCTTGCCTCTACTTCCATATTTAAAGCAAAATGGTTAGATAAGTTATATTGCATGCCTAAATTGAACAGATATAGAGGGACAAATAGCTTATTTGTAAAATTATATGTTTCTATTTCATTCTCACCACTAACGTTAGTAAGTCCTATATTTACCAATGAGTATCCAACCCCCATGCCTATATATGGAGTAAATGGATATTGTAAATTCAACTTATAGTATGTTTGTATAAAAATATCATTAGAGTTTAATTTTATTTCTTCATAACTCTGCTTAATGCCATCTATAAAAGTGTTATATTGCATATTATTATACGTTATTCCTAAATCAATGCCAAAACTTTCCCACTCATAACCTACATTAAAATTAGGTGAGATATTTGAGAAAATTTTAGTGGCATATTCTGATTTATTGATAGTATTATCATAATAACACATCACCTCTTGCCCATTATAAATACAAGGACCTCCGTCTTCTAAATTGATTGGACGCAAAAAATCTAAAACAGCAGAGTCCGTACGAAGTATAGTTGCTTTGTTGCTTAATATTTTTAAAGATGAGTACAAATTACTTTGTAATCCCACAGACATAAACCAGCCCGAACGTATGTTAACATTGGATTTTAGTTCTTGTAATTCTAAGGGATCTACTCTATATATCTGCTGTTCACCAACATTTCTTAAATCTAGGTCTCTAATATCTATAGTTTCATCTTTTTCATAACTAAGTGGTGGTGTAGGCTCTCTTACTGGTGGTGCTTTAGCTAATAAAGCTACATTGTTATATAAAATAATAACTAAAAAAAGGAAAATAAATTTATACATAATATTGAATCTTAATTGTAAAGCGTTGAATTAAAGGATTAGAAATATTAATATCGGTAGAATACTTATTTTTAAAGAATGATCCGGGATCTTTAATATTATCTAGGTAATAGTAAAGAGAACCAACTAATTGTGTATCTCTACCTAGCAATAGATACTGCTTATTAAAAAAATTATTTATTGAATAATTAAATATCAAAGAAACTTTATCGGTCATTGTATAGTTAAAACCAGCATTAAGATATAAAATTGGAGACATTTGTATTTTAGATATATTAAACTTGCTAAGAATGTCTTCTCCCTCATAATTATTTAAGTCTACAGACACATCTGTATCTGTATAATGGGTAAAGTCTTTACTTGTATATAGATGTCTTTTAATAATTGTTAAGCCATAACTAGCTCCAATATATGGAATGATTGGAATTGTTTTAAAGTTAAATTTATAATAACCACTAAAGACTAAATCTAAGCTAGTAAATCCGTAATTATTATATGTTTGGGTTTTAGATATGCTTTTATCATATTCAATATTGTATGCCTCGGCACTTAAACTAACCCCATAGCTGTCCCACTCATAACCAAACTCAAGGTGTGGTATGATATTAACCATGCTTTTTACCCTATAAGTTTCACTAGTATCTTCTTCAATTTTAGAAAGTACCATACATACGTCTTCTCCAACGAGAGGCTTGCATATCCAATCTAATGAGTCTCCTTCTTCTTTATCTGGAACAAGTGGTTTTACGTCATCTGAAGTGCTTGTAGTAATATAGGTGTTATTGCTTTTCATAGTTATTTTATCTACAAAAATTGTACTTCCAACCCCCAAGTTTAGGAAAAATCCATTGCGAATATATGGGTAAAGCAAAGCAATTCGTTTGGCTTCTTGAATTTCATAATAAGCATTTTTATCTTTTACAGTTACATTAGGTTGTGAAGAATTTAGTTTATCTATCTGACTATTTAAAACTTCTTCAGCACATAAGCATTCTGCAATAATAAAAAAAACTAATAGATAATAAATTTTAAGCATGTAAAATCCCAATTAAATAACTTCTGATATTTTACAATGAATAAATATAAAAACTGCAATGAATTTATTTTACACATTTTTATTCTAAGATAGATATTATTATAGAATAAAAAATCATTAGATAAAAAAATAAAATTGTAGTATCATATGAACAATTAGATAATTTATTTATTACTATTAGGTGGTTAAAATTAATATTATTAAGCAATCATTATTATACGTTATTATTTTTTGTTTTACTGTTGTTTCTAGTTCTATTTTGGCTGTGAATTCAAATATTACTACTAATGCAAAATATGTATTAATAATAAATCAAAATCAACAAAAAGTTCTATTTAATAAAAATGAAAAAGCTAGGTTATACCCTGCATCTATTACCAAACTTATGACCCTATACATTGCTTTTAGAAGAATCCAAGACAAACAATTATCTTTACAAGATACTGCAATAGTTAGCAATAATGCTTTTAAGAAAGGCAATATCACAACGGGTGGTTCTACTATGTTTTTAAATGCGGGGCAAAGCGTTTCAGTAGAAGATTTAATTAAAGGAATTATTGTTTCCTCAGGTAATGATGCTGCCATTACACTTTCTGAATTAATTGCGGGAAGTGAAGAACAGTTTGTGAATCTTATGAATAATATGGCTCAAGAGTTACACTTAACAGGCACTCACTTTGCAAATGTAGATGGCATTCATAACCCTAAACATTATAGTACCGCTGAAGATTTAACCTATTTATCTTATTTAATTATTAACAATTTCCCCAAGTATTATGATTATTTTAATGATGTAGACTTCACATTTAATAACATTAAGCAACCCAATAGAAATTTATTATTAAATACAAAATTTCCTCTTAATAATATTGTGGTAGATGGATTAAAAACGGGGCATACCGACATTTCCAAATACTCCATAGCATTTAGTGCTATAAACAACAATAATATGCGTATTACAGGAATAGTGAGTGGTGTGAAAACACAGGCTGACCGCTTAAGTGAAACTAAAAAATTAATACAGTGGGTTTTTGATAATTTTGACCAAAAATTAGTATATCATAAGGGTGAAAAAATTATAGAAATACCTGTAAACATAGGTGCTGAAAGTTCTGTTATATTGCGTGCAAAAGAAGATATATATTTTTTATACTCTAAATTTTCTAAGCTAAAAGCTAAGGCTGAAATAGTAATTCTAGCTCCGCAGTATTTAATTGCTCCAATTAAAGAAGGAGATAAAATAGCTACCCTAAAAATTACAACCGACGACCCGCTTTTTAACATGGAAATTCCCTTATTTGCTGAAACAAAAATTGAAAAAAGCAATATAGTGCTTAGAGTTTTATTTGCACCATATTATGCTTTAAAAAAATTATTTAATTAAATATGAAAAATTTTGCTAAATTTATTGCATTTGAAGGTGCAGAAGCTGTTGGAAAATCTACCCAAATTAAGTTACTTTCTAAAGCTTTTCATAATGCCAGCTTACCAAACATACTTACTAGGGAGCCGGGTGGCTGTGAGTTGTCGGAAAAAATTAGAGATCTATTACTGAATAATCATTTTCATAAAATGAGTGAACTTCTTCTATTTTTTGCTTCTCGCCATGAAAATATTGAAAATATTATTAAGCCTAATTTAAACAATAATGTTACTGTTTTCTGTGATCGCTTTGTATTATCTAGCCTTGTGTATCAAGGAATCATATTAAATATACCCCTAGAAAATATTTTAGAATTACATAGAGTATATAATAATAATTTATTTCCTCATTTAACCATTATTATTGATATTTCAACCGAAAATTGTTTACTTCGCCTGCAACGTAGACCACACAATAATAAAATAGATGATAAACCGAAAGAGTTTCATGAGAAAATAATACAATCGTTTAGAAATTATGGCAATATTTATCCAAGTGATGCTATTATAATTAACGGAAATCAAGATATATATTCTTTGCATAAAGAAATAATTAAAAATATTAATACCTATTTTAATATAAATATAGAACCATTAGAAATAAATAAAATAGATGTTTGATTCCATTGTTGGGCATGCTGATTCTTGCTCGCTATTTTTAAAAATGTTGCAACAAAATAAATTACATCATGCCTTAATTCTTAGTGGCATTCAAGGTATTGGTAAATTTACCATTGCTAAAGAATTTACTAAAATTTTATTATCTTCTAATAGCAATGCAGACTACAGCATTAAAGAAGAAGTGGCTAATTTAGTAGATAAAAACTCTCATAGTAATTTATTATTAATACAACCTGAGTTTGATGCAAAAAAACAAGTGTTTAAAAATAGTATTGCAGTTGAACAAATACGTAAAATAAATAGTTTTGTACATTTAAGCAATAGCACGACTACCTATAAGGTAATTATTATAGATGCCTTAGACAACCTAAATAATAATGGTTTGAATGCTTTGTTAAAAATTTTAGAAGAGCCAACAAGTAGAACAATATTTTTTTTAATATCGCATAATTACAGCACTTTAATAGATACTATAAAATCTCGCACCCTAAATATTAAGTTTCAAGGTTTGTCTAATAATGAAATAGAATTATTAAGTAGGAATCATAATATAGATACATTAGAAAATTATGCCACTCTGTGCAAATTAGCACAAGGCTCCTTTGCTAATTTTCAATATTTTCACGAACATCTACCACTATATAAATTATTATTTATTATTTTAAATAATAAGAATAATTATGAAACCGATTGCTTTACTTTTTTGGGAAAAATTAAATCTGTAGAAAAATTTAACCATAGCACTGTATTTAATATTTTAATATCGTTTGTTACCAACAACAAACAGTACAATCCCCTTGTTAAAGAAAGTTTGGTTAATACTATTAACACACTGCAAAAACAATTCTCTGTATTGAATCTTGACTTCAATAGTGTATTTCTTAGCATTATTTTTCAAATAAAAGAGTATAGCTAAATATTGTATGTGAAGCCTAATATATACTGTTGTGGTAATACTTTACAAATATCTAAATTACAAATTTCACCAAACTCACTATTATTATCTCCTACAGGAATAGAAGCACTTAAAGATAAATCTAAGTGTTCATTATAATTATAAGATATCCCTACATTATGGAATATACTTTTATCTAATGTATTCATAACCCCTGAAGCAGTAAAATTGATATAACTGGTAATTTCACTACTTAGCCCTAAAGCTACATAATTTGTTGCTAAAAGTACTGTATCGCCATTACTAAAGCGTTTTACCATGCTAGGATTCATCATAGGATTTAATGAACTACCTATGTTTTTAATGCCTAAGCCATTGTAATAATACTCGGTAAAAATTGTATGTGCCCTCTCTAGCCAATAAAATGATTCTTCTAAGCCAACAACACCTACAACATAAGCTTTATCATGCTCTGCCTCTGTAGATACTATGGAAACATCGCTTCTTAAAACTGAACCCAAAATAAAGTCCGATGAAAAACCAACTGCAAAAATATAATCTCGTAGATACTGCCCTACCATCACAGTATAGTCGCTTGTACTATTACTATGTAAGTATTTGCCCATTACTGTAGCATCTTGATATGTAATTTCTTGACTTGTAAATGACCTACGAGGATTAATAACAAAAGCTATACTATCGTCTTGCCCTAGTGAAAAGTTATTATAAAGAACATCTACACCAATTTTATATGTTCCATCATAAAAACCGGGTATTTGTGGGTTAAAAAAATCGGTAACATGAAATATTCTAGCCCTGCTCCAAGTTAATGCTGTTCTACCAATGGTTAGTTGATATTTTGGCGAAGTGAAACTAATGTTTAATCTATCTATACGATTAATAAATGAACCATATTTACTGTTGTTCACATGGGTTAAATTAAATAGAGAATAGGTATCATCTTTAATGTACAAACTATTACTAGGCATGTTAAAATTAGATGTATCATTATGAGATATACTAGTAAGTAAATGGGCTTCAACTTGAAACCAATCATTTTCGTACTGTAACATAAATCTATTATCTAAGCGTTCTTGCATTGAATAATTATCTACCAAGTCGCCATTTACTATATTACCATTAATATATGGATTTTTTTGCTTTGTATTATAAAAGAACTGCCCATTCATCATATTATTTAGGCTAAGTTCTGCCCATAAGTTACTAATGCCTACATACAAACAAAATAATAAAATAAATGTAGCTTTTTTAAACAATTTCACCATCTCTTAATTTAATAAGCCTCTCTGCTTGTGTTATTACTCTGTCATCATGGGACGATGCTATAATAGTAGTATTATACTTCTCTTTCATAGATTTCATAATAGCAATTAAAGATTCTGCATTTTTACCATCTAAATTGGCAGTTGGTTCATCGGCTAAAATTAATTCAGGGTTACCAACTAATGCCCTTGCTATAGCTACCCTTTGTTGTTGCCCACCAGATAATTCTTTAGGTTTAGATTTAAAATAATTTGCCAAGCCTACATCACTAAGTGCTTGTTTTGCTCTTTCTATACTTTCTTTTTTAGGCAATCCTTGTAAATCTAAAGAAAGTGCAACATTTTCAAGGGCAGTTAATACAGGCAACAAATTATAAGATTGAAAAATAAAACCCAATTTATGCAACCTAAAATTTGATAATTCAGAAGAATTTTTTTTACAAATATCTTCACCATTAATTAATATTTCTCCACTGCTAGCACTATCTAAAGAACCAATAATATTTAACAATGTAGACTTACCACTTCCTGATGGTCCTGAAAGCACCACAAATTCTTTAGGAACAATTTCAAAAGATACATTTTTCAAGGCATAAAAATTTGTATTTGCTTGTACGTAAATTTTACTAATATTTTTTATAATGATACTCTTCATGTTAACCTCTTTTAGACATTGCTGTAGCGGGATTATATAAGCTAGCTTTAATAGCAGGGTATAAAGATACTAGCATTCCAATAATAAATAATAGCGAGGCAATAATGATGCTAGATACAATGTTGTAATGGGGATACAGGTAATCTCCAAGCCCTAACTGGGCTAATCCTGCCCCAAAACCAGATATGTTAATACCAATATCAGACAAAGTAATAGTAATAATTGCACCCAAAATGAAGCCAATAGATATTGATATTAATAAAATAAAAAATGCTTCAAACATAATTAATAAAAAAATATAGAATTTTTTTAAACCCAAGGCATTAATAATACCAAATTCATGAGTTCTTTCAAGCACTGATATTAGCAAGGTATTTGCTAGGGGAAAGCTTGCTGATATAAAAACTATAAGGAAAAATACAGTAATATTTATTGTCATCATTGCTAGCCAATTTTTTAAAAATCCCATAATATCGCCCCATTTGTACAATTTAGTGTGCGGGGGTATTAATTTATTAATTTCATCATATAGTGCATCTGTATATTTATCATCTGAAAAAATAATAGATACTTCGGTTACTTTGTTGCCTAAATTGTATCTTTTTTGCACTTGTTTAATATCTTGAAACAAATACATTTCTTCCACATTGGGCATACTTGATTTGTAAATATCATTAATATATAATGGGCTTTCAATGCTGTTACCTTTATAATCTTCTGCACTTGAAACAACTCTAAAGTTTTTTTGTGTTTCTAAATCATCTACTAAAGTTTTACCCATTACCACACCATTATTTTTATAAGTGATGGGTTCATTATAAGGTAGATAATCTTTACCATAAAAAGATAATTTTTGCTCTGTTACTAAATCTATACCAACTAACATAGCATTTTGTGCTACTCGTTCACTACGCAAAACCATGGGAACTTTTACACGCTTTGTAACACCTACAACTCCTTGAATAGTAGCAATTTTATTAAGGGTGATATCTGAGATTTCAAAACTGTTGGCTACTGATGGGTTAATTTTAGCATTTTCATGTAAAATTTGCATATTACCAACCAAAGAATCTAAGGCAAAAGTTTTCACTTGCCTTCCAAAACCCTCACTTAAAGCCCATAAAAACTGAATAAAAATTACAGATACAATAATAATTGATACAATAATTTTGTTTTTATCAGAATAACCTAAAACATTACGCCAAGCTAATTTGAAGATTATAGCAATCATGTTGTTCCTCTTAAGATGTTAAAGCTTGTACAGGGTTACTTTTATTAAGCCTAAAAATAGAAGGTAAGATAGACAATAAACAAGATACAAACATAATACAAGGACCATACCATAGCAATGGACTATATATATCAGGATAAATTCTTCTAAACAAAATAGTTAGTGGTGCCCCATCTGCTACTTTATTAGAGCTTTCAGGAAGTGGTATTCCAACTTGCCCAAAATAATAAACAAACCATAGCCCTAATATAGATGCCAAAATAATTGTAGTGCCACATAAAATAATGTTTTCAAACAATAAAATATATTTAAAGTATCTAGTTTCAAGCCCTAATGCACTTAATATTCCAAATTCTGGTATACGCTTAATGGTAGATAAAACCATAGAATTTAAGACACTAAATGCTACTAAAAACATAAATATAATAAAATAAAAACCACTAATTAATGCTTGAAAAGACATGGTTTGTTTCACCCTTGGTAAAATATCTGTCCATGATAGAACATCAATTTTTGCGTTACCATTCTTATTTAATTCAAGCTGTAAATCACTGCTGTAATAAGAATTATCTAGCTTAACTGTGATATTAGTAAAAATATCATTAGAATAAAAAATTGACGTACTAAAAAAATTAAAATTAACAAAAGCGTACATTTTATCTATAGCTATATCGCCTGTTTTAAAAATACCTGAAATAGTAAATGGTTCAATAATAAATGCTCCATCTATATCACTAGTCATAATAACTAGTTCATCGCCTACTTTAACGTTCAAATATTCGGCAAAATCTTTGCCTATAACCATAGAATATTGATTCTTTTCATCTAAATAGTTACCCATAATCATTTTACTTGGAATAATAGATAAATTTTGTTCTTTTACAGGTTCTACCCCAACTAATTGGGTAGTAAATGTTCTGTTGTTAAAACTTACTACCGCAAAACTAATAGCTCTTTTACCGTAAACTATTTTAGATTTACTGTAGCCATCTAAAAGAGTTGTGATGTTTTTTATTTCACCATTATTAAGTGTAACATCGTAATCTTTTACAGTTTTATAGTCTTTATTTCTAATTTGAAAATCGCCATAAAAAATAGAGGTATAACTTTGTTCTAGTCCTCTATATGCACCTGTTTGAATACCAACCATAGCAAAAA
This sequence comes from Alphaproteobacteria bacterium, assembly GCA_947460385.1. GTDB lineage: Bacteria > Pseudomonadota > Alphaproteobacteria > WRAU01 > Hepatincolaceae > CANHGT01. The sequence goes on along the minus strand of CANHGT010000003.1, from coordinate 13,675 downwards.
TTGCAAAGGTTGTAACCAGTATCATTGTACCTAATAAACTTGTTTGTAGCTTTCTTCTTATTACATTTCTAAGAGATATAGCAAATAATATGTTCCACATAGTAAATCTAACTATTTTTTTCTAAATTATTAATACTAAAAAATTCGGCACTCATAGGCTCATCTAGCACAATGCTATCTGTTTTAAGTTCTGTTGTATAGCCTTCTTTCTCTAAATTAGTGATTTTAAAGTGCTTCATATAAGGTTTACCTTTGTATGCCCCTATTTCAAGAACATCAAAACGTTTTACTATTTTACCTGCTTGGTCGTAAAATTCTTTCCACTGCATAGCGTATGTACCCACTTCAATGGCAGTTACTTCTTTACCCCATACTATTGCAGAATCTCTTTTTGGAATACTTTCTATAATATAAACTGTTTTACCTTTGGCATTTTTTTCTTGCCTTAATATCTTATGAGTGTATTTAAAGATGGTATCTGTAGATTTAGAAATATCGTCATATGAAGCGTCTGAACCCATCCAACCTTGACTTTTCATAGAGTTAGAAATTTTGATACTACGCCCCGATTTTGCACTATATGTCCACATGGAATCATTGTTTATTAAAACACCTTGCCCTTTAAATTTTGCGGGCAACAAAAACTTAGATAAAGATAGTTGATCGCCCTTTGTCCATGATTCAAGAGAGAGGACATCGTTGCGATTTGGTCTATTAATAGACATAGTCATTTGAGCATGGGAAGAATCTTTACCCCGAAATAGTTCAAAACTTTTTTCTATAATAATAACTGCGGTTTCATTACAAAACAAATTAACACTGTTTAAACATACAAAAAACATGGACAGTGTTAATATTGTACAAATATTTTTTTTCATTTACTACCTCTAAGAGCATGATTACATTATTAAGATACTAAATTTAATAAGCATAAGCAAGTTTATTAATGATTTTTCTTTCTGCAATACTTAAAATGTTACTATTGTTCAAAAGGAATGAAGCTATTACTAAAAAGCTATTAAATTTGATATTATCATTGGTTTTTAATAAATTATACACTTCCTCTAAGGACATTAAATAGAAATTAGATACTTCTCCATCAAGTGCTTCTGGGATGAAGTTTTGTGGTATTTCTATATTAAAAGAATACACTAAATCATTGCGAATACCTGCATATCTTTCTAGGGTATAACGAAATTTATAGCCCCACGTAAAATTTTCTACAATTTCTGCGGGAATATTAGCTTCCTCTAAACACTCTTTAAACAATGTTTCTACAAGGCTATAGCCAAAAGATACCCCTCCTGCCACCATATTATCATAACTATTTGGATCTATAATGAAGGGTGAGCGTTTAGATATCCACAAATGTACTCCGCTAGGTTTTTTAACATAACCATTAACGTGAATACCCTCAGACAAAGTGCCAAAATAATTGGTTAGTCGCCTGTCTATTTTAGCTATTAATTGTTTGTTATTATAAGATAATAAGGGCATATACTCGCCTCGCAATTCTAAGTATTTCATAGAGTGCAAAGACTTACCTAGACTTTCAAAAAACATAGATATTTCTTGAAAATTGCTGTATTTATTAGATAAAAAAATTTTATGCCCAACTCTAGTAAAATCAGAAGAAAAGTTCTGCTCTAATAAAGTGCAAAAGTCTTCCTTTAAATATCCACATAAAGTATTATGAATATAAAATTCTATAAATTTTTCTTTTTGAAAAGAAGTAAAATATTCATAAACTTGTTGAAAATTACTCATAATATTATATTTTTATTCAATAATTTCATCTTCTATTTCTATATCGTCTAAATCTTCGGCATAAACCTCTTCATCTTTGTCTTCAACGTAGATGTTTTCTCGTTTCATTAATGCTTTTTTTACAGGTAAATATACAAGCTTTAAATGTTCTTGACAATATGGATTGCCAAAAATAACTGGTTCACCGCAGAATGTAATATGGTCGTCGCCATATGGCCATGCACACATACTGTATTCTAAATGTTCAAGCAAGTAATCACCTTTTTTATAAGTAGGATTAACAATTTTTTCAGATACAATCCCTAGTTGTTCTACAATATCAACACTATCTTTTCCAATGTTAGCTTTTTCTATATTAAGCCCCATTCGGTGAATTTTACCAATGACTGCATTTTTAGTAAGCCCCAATCTTTTAGCAATTTCCACACTAGATAGATCGCTAGTAAGGTATAAATCTTTTAATTCTTGAATTTTATCTTCATTCCATTGGGATATTTTAGACATTTTAAAAACCTTATTTTTTTATAACATTATTAATTAAATCAATAGAGTTTTGCAAACCATACAAGGCAAAAAACGAACCCATTCGTGGTCCTTCAGACTGCCCAAGTAAGCTTTCATATAGCAATTTAAACCAATTTTTTAACTCTAAATTAGTAGTTTTGCCTACAGTATAAACAACCGTTTGTATGTCTTGTGCGGAGGTTGCATCATTTAAAAGCTGTAACTCACTTAGTAAATTACTAAGATAGCCTTTTTCTTCTACACTTGGAACTTTAAACACTAAATTGGGCTTTACAAAGTCGTTATAGTAATTAATTGCGTAATTAAATAGCTCATCTACAATAACTTTGGTAGAATCATTAAATGTTTTATATTTGTTCATAAACCCCCACAACATTTCTTTGTTGTTTGTATTCACAACACTTACTAGATTCAATATTAAATTAAACGAAAGCTCTTCTAAATCTTTAGGCGGATTATTTCTATGAATAAAAAAGATAGGGCTTTCTATTTGCTCTAACGTGCTTAATGATTCATATTTACTTACACTGCTTATCCACTCATCTACGCTTTTTGGAATAATTTCAAAAAATAATCTTTTAGCTGTTTGTGGTTTTTGATACATATAATAAGATAAACTTTCTTTATTGCCATAGCATAGCCATTCATCTATTGACAGACCATTACCTTTAGATTTAGAAATTTTCTCGCCATTTTTATCTAAAAACAATTCATATTTCAAAATTTGTGGTGGTTGTTTACCGAGTATTTTACAAATTTTACTAGATAAATCTGCCGAAGCTATTAAGTCTTTACCGTGCATTTCGTAGTCTACATCTAGGGCGAACCAACGCATTGCCCAGTCTGCCTTCCACTGTAATTTACATTCACCGTTTAGAACACTAGTTTCAACTAAACTACCATCTATATCTTTATAAACAATACTATTGCTGTTTAATTTATATTCCACAACTTCAGCTTGTAGAACTTTGCCCGACTTCTTACAAATTGGTAAAAATGGAGAATAGTTTGCCCGCCTTTCTTCGCCCAAAGATGGTAACATTACATCTAATATTGCTTGATGATGCTTTAGTACAAGCTTTAAGGCATCATTAAAAAGACCTGCCTTGTAGCATTTGGTGGAGCTATAAAATTCAAAATCAAAACCAAACTTATTTAAGAAATCTTGTAACATATTATTATTATGATCGCCAAAACTAGCATATAATTCAAATGGATCAGGAACTGATGTTAGTGGTTTATCTATATGTATTTTTAATAGTTCTTGATTAGGAACATTGCTTGGTATTTTTCTTAAGCCGTCTAAATCATCAGAAAAAGCTATTAATTTAGTTGGAATATCGCTTAATTGTTGAAAAGCAAATCTTACCATTGTTGTTCTAGCTACTTCACCAAAAGTACCAATATGAGGCAAACCCGATGGACCATAACCTGTTTCAAACAAAACATAGCCCTTGCTTGGACATTTACCATTAATTTTTTCTAGGATTTTTCTAGCCTCTACAAAAGGCCAAGACTTCGCCGTTAATCCTAAATCTTTAAATTTTAAATTATCCATTTAAGTCTCCTGTTATCAATATGACATTATCCTTTTTTAATATAAAAAATTAATGATATTACAATATTATATATTATTTCATTGTAATGATGCTACAAGTGGAAAATCTCCATAGTAGTACATTGTTAAATGTATACTAAGGAGATTCTATCATAATTTAAGAAAATTAGAAATAAAAATTACATTGCCAACTCTAAGATTTTTTTCACATCAAGCTTACTAAGTTTTTTCAAAGAACCTGTAAATTCAAAATTTTTATTATATTTAGATTTAGCAACAACGCTTTCTACCATTCCATCAATATCGCTTGCTTGAACGCCAACATCTGATAATTTAGTTGGCATATCTAAAGAAACAAAGAAATCTCTTATAGCACTAATAATTTTTTTAGCTACTGCTATTTTTTCATTATCGCTAGCACTTGCAGGTGGTGCAATAATACCGAACAATGATCCAATTAAAAAGAAGCGGTCTACATTTGTTATATCTAGCACGTATTCCATCCAATATGGGAAAATAATTGCCAAGCCTAAGCCATGTGTTATATCATAAAATGCTGAAACAGCATGTTCTATTTGATGGGTTGCCCAATCGTGGGTTTTGCCAACTCCTGTTATACCATTCAAAGCCATTGTGGCTCCCCACATTAAATTAGCATGGGAGTCATAGTCGTTAGGATTGTCCATTGCTGTGCGACCAATAGCTTTTAAACCCCACATAACACCTAATAATACACCGTCGGTTATTAAAGCATTTTTTTCTGGAGAAAATAATTGTTCTAAGCAATGGCTGAATGCATCACATACACCTGCTGAAATTTGTGATTTAGGAACACTGTATGTGTACTGAGGATCTAAAATAGAAAATGTTGGATTCACAAGGGGAGAAAACAAAGCTAGCTTTTCCCTAGTAGCCATATTACTTATTACCGCACCACCATTCATTTCTGAACCTGTAGCAGATAAAGTTAATACTACCCCAATTTTAATATGTTGTGGCAAGGTATGCCCTTTATTGGCTAAAATAATATCATTCCAAAAATCACCTTCATAAAAAGTAGCTAAAGAAATTGCCTTAGCACAGTCTACAACACTACCACCGCCAACAGCTAGAATGAAGTCTACTTGTTCTTCTTTACAAATTTTAGCTGCTTCTAAAACTGTATCGTAGCGAGGATTAGGGTGAACACCGTTTTTTTCTACAAATGCCACACCTGATAATTTTAATTCAGCCATTACATCATCATAAACACCATTTTTTTTGATGCTACCATGACCATATAAAAACAACACTTTTTTAACTTTTAATTCTTTTAATTTTGTAGATAAAACAGATATTTTACCTTTACCAAAATGAATACTAGTAGGACTATACCAATCAAATGAGTTCATGAATTTATCTCCCTTTTTACGCAATAATTTCATTATATAATCTTAGGATATATAATTTTTTACATTTTTGCAAAGATTTTAATTTATTTTTTTACTACTTGACTAAAAAAGATTATTTTTATACAATTTTAATTATCATTAGTTTGCAATGTTTATAATGATTATTGGGGGAGTAAAGCATGATGAAAGGCTTAGTGAAAAATATATTTATTTTCCATAATAAAAACATTATAAAACGTTCTCTTAACATCTTAGATATTATTAGAAATATAAAAAAAAAATCTACTAATTCAAATATAGATAAAATCAATTTTACTTTCATTTCTCATATTGCTAATATGTCTACAAAAGAAGTAATTAAACACTTCAGAAGTAATATTAAAGGCTTAACTTATGATAATGTAACTACCTTACAAGAAAATTTGGGCTTAAATGCAATTGAAACAGAAATTAAGCGAAGTAATTTGTATCACCTGTGGACTTGCTACAGCAACCCATTTAATATTTTACTTTCTGTTTTAGCAATAGTTTCTTTTGTTACAGGTGAGTTAAAAGCTACTGTTGTTATTAGCATTATGGTTATAGTCTCTACCTTATTAAGATTTTTTCAAGAAAGAAAATCTTATAATGCTACCAGCAAATTAAAGGAGATGGTTAGTAATACTGTTTTTGTATTACGTCAAAATAGCACAGAAAGTATAGATGCACCAACTAATTCTGTGGCATCTAGGCATAATGAAATAGAAGTACCTATTGAACAATTAGTTGTAGGAGACATTGTTTTACTTTCAGCGGGCAACATGATACCTGCAGACTTAAAAATTATTATTGCTAAAGACTTATTCATTTCACAATCTACAATGACGGGTGAAACAGAACCCATTGAAAAATTTGCAACTTTAAATAATCATAGTGAAACAAATCAATTAGACTTTAGTAATATGTTATTCATGGGAACCAATGTTATTAGTGGTTCAGCCGTTGCTATTGTTGTTGCCACAGGTAAAAATACTTATTTTGGTGGTTTTGCTGAAAAAGTAATTGCGAAAAAATCTACAAATGCTTTTCATACAGGTGTAAATAAAGTTAGCTGGCTGTTAATTCAATTTATGTTTGCCATGGTGCCTGTTGTATTAATTATTAATGGATTATCTCAACATGATTGGCTAAATGCTTCGCTTTTTGCTTTATCTGTAGCTGTTGGCTTAACTCCTGAAATGCTACCAATGATTGTAAATTCAACCCTTATTAAAGGTGCTTTATCATTAAGTAAAAAGAAAGTTATTGTAAAACATATTGATGCTATACAAAATTTTGGTGCTATGAATATTTTATGTACCGACAAAACGGGTACACTGACCCAAGATAAAATCTTTTTAGAGAAGCATACAGATGTTTTTGGGACAGAAAGCAACGAAGTGCTAGAATATGCTTACATTAATAGTTACTATCAAACGGGCTTGAAGAATCTGCTAGATGTAGCTGTTCTTGAAAAAATAGATATTGAGGAACAATTAAAAATCAAAGAAAATTTTTTCAAGGTAGATGAAATTCCTTTTGATTTTAATCGTAGAAGAATGTCTGTTGTTGTTAATGAATTTAAAGATCATAACCGTTTAATTTGCAAGGGTGCTTTAGAAGAAATTCTTGATATTTGCAAACATGTAGTAATAAATAACCATATCTCTATTCTTAATGAAGAAATATTAAAGAAAATTACCAAAATAGCTAACGACCTTAATAAAGATGGGTTAAGAGTTTTAGCGGTAGCTACTAGGGAATTTCCTATAGAAAAAACATCTTATAGCAAATTAGATGAATCTGAACTTGTATTAATAGGATACATTGCCTTTTTAGACCCGCCGAAAGAAACCACAGCTCCTGCAGTTAAAGCGTTAAAAGAACATGGGGTAGAACTAAAAATTCTAACAGGAGATAATGAATTAGTTACGCAAAAAGTTTGCAAAGAAGTAGGCATTAATATTCAAGGCATTATGAATGGTAGTGAACTATCTGCACTAAATGACAACGAACTTTACGAGAGAGCAAAAAATATTAATGTTTTTGTAAAGCTAACACCTATACATAAAGAACGCATCATTCAAGTGTTGCAAAGTCATGGTAATGTTGTTGGGTTTATGGGCGATGGTATTAACGATGCCCCTGCTTTAAAAACAGCCGATGTGGGAATTTCAGTAGATACCGCAGTTGATATTGCAAAAGAAGCTGCCGACATAGTTTTACTTGAAAAAAGTTTAATGGTACTAGAGCAAGGGATTATAGAGGGTAGAAGAACTTTTAATAATATGTTAAAATATATATGTATTACTGCTAGTTCTAATTTTGGCAATGTGTTTTCATTAATTTTTGCATCATTCTTATTGCCATTTTTACCAATTCTTCCTTTACAGTTGCTATTGCAAAATCTTTTATACGACATTTCGCAAACTACTATCCCATTTGATAATGTAGATGAAGAACTAATAAAAAAACCGCAACAATGGAATACTAAGCATATTGGAATGTTTATGCTATTTTTTGGTCCGCTAAGTTCAATTTTTGACCTAATAACATATGCTGTAATGTGGTATATTTTAGGCTTTAACACTTTGGATAAACAAAGTTTATTTCAAACAGGCTGGTTTATAGAGGGCTTAATAACCCAAGTAATTATTGTGCATATTATTAGAACTAATAAGATACCATTTTTACAAAGCAATGCCTCTACCCCCGTAATTATGATGACATTAGGGATAGTATGCTTATCCTTAACTACAGCAATGTCTTCTATTGGCAGTTATTTTAAAATGGAAGTATTGCCTGTAACATACTTTGTATTTTTACCAATCATTATTATAAGTTATGTTATGCTAGTACAATTCACTAAGAAGTTTTACTTTAAGAATTTTAGCTATTAAATATGAATATAGTAAGTAAAGACTTCTTTTTAAGAACTGATGTCAATATAGCTAAAGATTTACTAGGTAGCACACTACATTTTTATGGTAAAGAAGTACAGATTATAGAAGCTGAATATTATAGCCAAGATGAAGCTGGTTGCCATGCTTTTTTAGGCAAAAAAACTAAGCGTAATAGCGTGATGTTTGAAAGTGGTGGATTAGCCTATGTTTATTTAATTTATGGTATGCATCATTGCTTGAATATTGTATTTGGCAAAAAAGATTTTGCTTGTTCAGTTCTTATAAGAGGCATTTTAGATGTTACAAGCAAACAAAAAATAATTGGCTGTGGTAAAACTTGTAAATATTTAGGCATTACTTTAGCTAACAATAAAGAAAGCTTATTAAATAATAATAATTTTTATATTACAAGCTTATTTCCTCTTAATTACAACGAATATACAATAAAACCCCGTGTTGGCTTAAAACACGGGGCAGATTTACTTATGCGTTATATAAAAATATAGCTAAATGATTTTAATTTTTTAATTTGATTTGTAATTTGGTAATCATATCTTTACTCATACTATCAAGATCGTATTTATATGTAAAGTTCCATTGTTTTTTTGCTTCAGAACAATCTAAAGATTGTGGCCATGAGTTAGCAATAGCTTGACGCAATGGGTCTACATTATAAGACAGTTGAAATTTTGGAATAATTTTAGCAATAGATGATGCAATTTCTTCAGGAGAAAAACTCATAGAACTAATATTGAAAGCATTACGTTCTTTTAAGTTACTTGGGTTTGCTTCCATTAAGTCTACTACTGCATTTAAGGCATCGGGCATATACATCATTGGCATATAAGTATTTTCTGCTATATAACTGGTGTACTTACCATGTTTTACGGCATCATAATAAATAGATACTGCATAATCGGTTGTGCCTCCACCTGGCAAAGTAACATTGGAAATTAAGCCCGGAAACCTTAACCCCCTGCTATCTACTTGATATTTTAAAAAATAATAATCACATAATAACTCACCTGCTACTTTAGTTACCCCATACATGGTTGTAGGGCGTTCTATGGTATTTTGTGGAGTATCTACTTGGGGTGAGGTAGGACCAAAACTTGCTATAGAGCTAGGGTGAAACAAATTTACCCCTAGCTCCCTGCATACTTCTAAAGTATTTATTAAACCATTCATATTTAGATTCCATGCCAATAGTGGATTTTGCTCAGCCGTAGCAGATAGCAATGCTGCCATATGAATTATTGTATCTACTTTATACTTATTAACTATACTGCTATATTTTTCTTTATTTAAGACATCTAATTCTTCAAAAATTCCATTTTCTATAATAGGGTGATTTTCTATTTTACGAACATCTGTAGAAATAACTGCAGATTCCCCATAAATATTTTGTAAGTGTGGCACAAGTTCAGAACCAATTTGCCCTAATGCACCTGTAATTAATATTTTTTTCATTGCTTCCACTCCTTTGCTAATTAGTTTGTTATATAATATTTAATTCTTTGCCTACTTCTGCATATACTTCTAATACCCTATTTAACATCTCTTTATTATGTGAGGCTATTGGCATATTTCTAATTCTTCCTGTATTAAGAGGAACAGTTGGATACACTATTGCTTTGGCGTAAACACCTTTGTTCATTAAACACTTAGAAAATTCTTGAGTAAGTTTCTCTTCCCCAATAATACATGGGGTAATTGGGGTTTCACTGTTACCAATATTGAAACCTAACTTTTTTAACCCTTGTTTAAGATACTTGCTATTTTCCCATAGTGAATCATGCAATTCGGTGCTTGTGCTTATTATACTAATAGCTTCAATACAAGCAGATGCTGCCACAGGCATTAAGCTGGTTGAAAATAAAAATGGACGGGAGCTGACCTTTAGCCAATCTATTAAATTTTGTTTACCTGCTACATATCCACCCACAACTCCTATTGCTTTAGAAAGAGTACCAATTTGTAAATCAACTTCATTTTGTAAACCAAAATGTTTAACCGTTCCCGCTCCCTTACCTGTTACTCCTGAACCATGGGCATCATCTACATAGGTAATAACATTGAACTCTTTAGCAATTTTTACAATTTCAGGCAATTTGCAAAGATCTCCGTCCATAGAAAAAACACCATCTGTTATATACATAATTTTTTCATATTTACCGATATTTTCTTGAATTTTTGCTTTAAAATCTTCCATATTGCTATGTTTTACTGCTATTACTTGGGCTTTAGATAATCTACAACCATCAATAATAGAAGCATGATTTAATTGGTCGGACAATATTAGGTCTTTAGATGTCATTAATGCACCTATTGCACCCATATTGCAGTTAAATCCCGACTGATACACTATTGCAGATTCTGTTCCTTTAAATTTTGCTAAAGATTCTTCTAGTTCTTTATGTATTGCAAGAGTACCGTTGATAGGTCTTACTGCTCCTGCCCCTACCCCATATTTTTGTAAACCTTCAATTGCTTTACTAATTAAAGCTGGGTGGTTTGCTAAGCCTAAATAATTATTGGAAGATAAATTAATATATTCTTTGTTATTAATAGATATTAATGGACCATTGGCACCATCTAATGTATCAATAATATTATAAAGCCCTTTGTTTTTTAAATTATTAAGATTGGTTTCTAAGAAAATATCTAATTGTGTTTTCATTTGTTTGAACCTTATTTTTCACTTATAAATGTTATTTTAGCATAACATAATGTTTTATACAAGTCTACCAGTTGTTACATAGCTGAAATATATTGTTACTGATTCAAAAAGCAACACAACCCAACATTACAATTTAATTGTGTTGCAATGTGTTAATGTATTGTGTATTATTCATTTATAATTGTAAAATAAGAACATTTTGGGGCTGTTATGTGTGGAATTGTAGCTTATGTAGGCAAAATGCATGCTCAAGATATTATAATTCAAGGATTACAAAAATTAGAATACAGGGGATATGATTCCTCGGGTATTTGTGTATTTAATAATAACAAATTAAATGTAGCTAAAAAACAGGGTAAATTAGTTAATCTTATTAACCATTTAGCAGAAAATACTATTCAAGGAAATATTGGTATTGGGCATACGAGATGGGCAACCCACGGTGTACCATCAGATATTAATGCCCACCCACATATAAGCAACAATAAAACAATTGCGGTTGTCCATAACGGTATTATTGAAAATTACCAAGATTTAAAATCTAAGCTTATAGACAAGGGATTTGAATTTTCTTCAACGACCGACACAGAAGTAGTGGCAAATTTAGTAGAGTATTATTACAGCGGTAATTTACTTACGGCAGTTCAACAAGCATTGCAGGAAATACAAGGTGCTTATGCTTTTGTTTTTATGGATAGTAACAACCCTAATACATTAGTTGTAGCTAAAAAAGATAGCCCACTGCTTATTGGTATTAAAGATAATGATTTTTTTATAGCATCCGACCATAGTGCCATTGCTGAATATAGCAATGAATTATACTATTTGCATGATTATGAAATAGCTTTAATTACCAGCAAAGATAATAATGGGAGCATTAATTTTTTTAAGAAAGATAATAATAATTATATAGAAATTAAGAAAGACAGTGAAATAGTACAGTTTAATTTTCAAGAAACCTCAAAAAATGGCTATTCTCACTTTATGTTAAAAGAAATAGAAGAGCAACCGCAAATTTTACAGTCTTTATTAAATTTATACACAACTAAAGACAATAATATTATTTTTGACAATTCAGAAGATTTACAAAATTTAATACAAAATGTAGAAAAAATTTATATTACTGCCTGTGGAACAGCTTATTTTGCTGGGTTGTGCTTGGCTAATTTTCTTCAATATTTTGATAGCACAGTACAAATAGTTTGTGAAGTGGCTTCTGAATTATTAAATAAAAATTATCATTATGATGCTAATACATTATTAATTGTTATTTCCCAATCGGGAGAAACCGCAGATAGCATTAAGGTTATTAAAAAATTGAAAGAAAAAAATGTAAAGGTACTTTCTTTTGTGAATACAGATAAATCTTCCATTGCTCGTGAATCTAACTTTGTTATTTATAGTCATGCAGGAATTGAGGTAGCTGTTGCCTCTACTAAAGCTTTTTCTGCCCAAGTAATAACAACTTACTTGTTTGCCATGTATTATCTTAAAAAATGTAATAAAATATCTACATTAGATTATAATAGTATTATACGCAATTTAACAGAAGTTCCTAGCCACTGTGCTAAAATATTATTACAAAAACAACATATAGAAAAAATTGCATTAAAAATTTATCAAGCTCCTAATATGTTTTTTATTGGCAAAGGACTAGATTTTATTATTGCCCAAGAAGCATCATTAAAAATGAAAGAGATATCTTATATTCATTCAGAAGCTATTGCATCTGGCGAACTAAAACATGGTTATATAGCTTTAATTCAAAATAATTTTCCCGTTGTGGCAATTATTAATGATAAAACTATTGTGAAAAAAAGTTTGTCTAGCATTCAAGAAACTTTAGTACGGGGAGCATTTAACATAACCCTTATTCAACAAGATATGCTAGATGAAAATTTACAGCAAGATTTAGGATCTGAAATAATATTTACTCCCAACACCCATTATTTGCTAGGTGTTTTTTCTAGTATAGTGCCTTTGCAACTGCTTTCTTATTTTGTATCAAAGCATAAGGGTAATGATATAGACAAGCCTCGCAATTTAGCTAAATCGGTAACTGTGGAATAAGTTGTATAGCTTAAAGTTAAGTTAACCCTCTATAAAAGATACTCTATTTTTTCTGTAAGAGGATTTGATAAATTATGAAAAATAACTACCTTGTTACCTTGTAATAAGCCATTGTATCAAGAAAATTGTACCTTAGGTATATCGTAATACATATTAATACTGCACAAGGAAAATGCTTTATATAATAAAGTGAAAAACTTATGTATTTTGTTGAAATAGTTTGTTATTGATTTTTTAATAATAATTTTTGGTTAAGATAACCCTAAAAGCATTATAGCATATATAAAATAACAAGCAATAGTTGTTTAGTTTATTATGTCTTAAGATGAATATTTGATAACTGATGTGGATAATTTTAAAAGCTAAACAACAACATAGATATATAACAAAGTATAATAATTTAGAGATTTAGTTAAATTTAATAAAAGGGGTTTTTATCCCCCTTTTTATTTTGCAATTTCTTTTATTAAGAGGCATTCCAAAAGGAGTTGTGCTACATAGATGAAACTAAAAAAAATAATTTCTTAAAAAAAATGACATTTTTACTACAAAAAATTAGTAAAAAATCTCATTTTTTTTAGGTGATTTTAGCTCAAACACTTGGCTAAATATACACTTAAGAGATTAATCCTGTAGCACATCTCCTTTTGGAACTATCCTCTAACTGTCTGCACTAATTAAAGATGTCAATTTATCCTGTAGCACATCTCCTTTTGGAACTATCCTCTAACAACACCTTTTGGTTAAGCTCTTTTAATGCACC
>CANHGT010000002.1 GCA_947460385.1 Alphaproteobacteria bacterium | reverse complement strand
TAGTGATGATGATTTATTTAATCATGTTAAACATACTGTAGATAATTGGCGTTTTAAGATAGATTTAAAAAAGTTTAATAAAAATATAATTGATCCTATTAAACTAACATTTGATTCAAAAATATATAAAAAATCTATAGAAGATATCATAGAAACAGAAGTACTAAGACAGATTGATAAATCTAATAATAATCAAATTGGTTATTTTCATCAAAATATTTTCAAATATATAGGTGGTAATAATTGGATTGTGCCAAAGCAAGGGTTTGACCTGATTAATGAAGATAAAAAAATCTATGTAGAGATGAAAAACAAGCACAATACAATGAATTCTAGCTCTTCACAAAAAACTTTTATTAAAATGCAAAATAAAATTTCTGAAGATACAAATAATATATGTATGTTAGTTGAAGTAATTGCCAGTAAATCGCAAAATATTCCTTGGCAAATATCGTTAGATGGTACTTCAATACAACATGAAAGAATAAGAATAATTTCTATAGATAAATTTTATGAAATTGTAACCCAAGATAATTTAGCTTTTTATAAACTATGTTCTGTTTTACCTAAAGTACTTGATGATGTTTTAGAAAATATAGAAGATAATATTATAGAAAATACGGTATTAGATGATTTAAAAAAATTGTATCCAAGTAAAGATTTATTAGGACAACTATATCTTTTAGCTTTTAAAACTTATGAAGGATTTAATATTAATAAAAAATAACTAATTGACTTCATCTATACTTTAAGATTTTTGATTATTGTATTTATCTAAAAATATCTGTAAAAACCAAGCAGCAGCTTGGGAATCAACATCAGTTTTATTATTGCCCATATTATTATTTTCTACAAAATAGGTAGAAAAACGTTCATCTTGATAAAAAATAGGTAGCTTGATGTGTTCTTGCAAAAGGTTAGCAAAATCTTTTATCGCTTGTACCCTATTATTTTTTGTGCCATCACCATCTAATGGCAAGCCCATAATAATCGCAAATACGTTTTCTTTTTTTATAAAAGTATCTAATGTTTCCACATCAACTTTAAATTTAGTTCTATTTATAGTAAAGGAGGGGAAAGCAAGCAACAGAGAGGTATCAGTTACAGCAATACCTAAGTGTTTTTTACTAACATCTAGCCCTATTAGTTTTTGATTTCTTTGTATATTCTGTTGAATAAATTGAATGTCGTTATTCATATAATTTGCTCATAAAGATATAATACCCATAAAACACAGGGTATTATATTTAAGGTTAATATTGTATTTTACCAAATATTCTCTTTATCATTCTTTAATGCTTCAATGGTATCTTTTCTAAAAATAGGTTCTTTGGTAAATTTAAGCTGTTTGCTGTAATCATTTAAAGCACTAACAATAATTTTATATAATGCAAATAAAGCAGTTAGATTTAATAGTATCATAAGTCCCATAAATAAATCTGCTAAATCCCATACAAAATTTAACGATGCCACAGTGCCAAAGTATACAGTAGCTACTACAATAATCCTAAGTAAATATATATATACTTTCTTTTTAGTTAAAAAAGCTATATTGTTTTCAGCATACGAATAATTACCAATAATAGATGTGAAACCAAAAATAAATATACAAGCAGTTAATATCAGTACACTCATATCTCCCAAATTAGCTCTAATTGAATCTTGAACTAATTTTACACCTTGTACTCCATCTACAGTTGTGTCGTAATTGCATAAAATAATTAAAGCGGTAGATGTACAAATAACAAAGGCTACAAAAAATACGCCAAGCATACCTAATATCCCTTGTTTTACAGGGTGTTTAACAAAAGCAGATGCTGAAATGTTGGGGGTAGACCCCATTCCTGCTTCTGTGGAAAATAAAGCACGTTTAATACCAACTACCGCTGTTTGTAAAAATACCGATGCCACACTACCCGTAGCAAATTCACTAATACCAAATGCAGATTTAAAAATTAATGCAAATATTCCAGGTACTTTTTCAATATTAATTATAATAATAGTAAATGCTAGAAGTAAATAAATTATTCCCATAATAGGAACTAAATAACTAGATACCTTAGCAATACGTTGAATGCCACCTAAAATAACAATGGCACTTAATAAAGCAATAATTAATCCTACGATACTTTTCTCTACCTTGAAAGCATTAAAAAAAGAATCACCGATTGTATTTGCTTGTACCGAATTAAAAGCAATTCCAAAGCTTACAATAATTAATAATGAGAAGATAGTTCCTAGTTTTTTACTTTGTAAGCCCCTAGTTAAGTAATAAGATGGTCCGCCCATAAACATCTTTAAACTATCTTTTTTTGTTTTATAAATTTGCCCTAGTGTATGTTCTGCCATATTAGTAGCCATGCCTAGCAACGCAATTACCCACACCCAAAAAATTGTTCCCGGCCCACCTAAAGATATAGCTACGGCCATGCCCGCAATACTTCCTACACCTACTACAGATGCCAAAGAGGTGCTTAATGCTTGAAAAGATGAAATGTGATGATCTACCTTGTCATGACTATCTTTTAATAACGCAAAAGCATGTTTAAGCATTTTCAATTGAACAAAGTTTGTTTTCACTGTAAAAAATATTCCAGCAATTAACAACAAAACTACTAGTACATAGCCCCACAATATATCGCTAATAGCACTAACATATGTGTGTAGTGTATCAATAAAAACAATTATATAGTCCATCATTTTGCTCCTTTTGTTTGATTTTTATTTAAAAAATAATAGTATCATAATAAAGCCTTTTAAATCAAGAATATTGTATAATAAAAAAATATTTGTTAAATAGCTTATTTTATATTATATTTTATTTATGGTTAATAGATAGGTTTAATAAAAATAGAGTTACTACATGAAAGATTCAGATATACAAAAGCTTTTTAAAATTACTCACATAGAATTGCATGGAGATTCTTTAAGTAAAATATCTTCTAGCGTTGTAGATATAATACGTTGGGGAGAAATCCTAAATAAAGCGAATGTAGAAGGGGTAGAACCAATGTTTGCATTAAGTGATATTACAGGTGCTTACTTGCAAAATATGCGGGAAGACGAAGTAATTATTAATAATACTGTTAATGAAGTGTTATTAAATGTTCCCGATAAAGATGATGTCTTCATTTGTGTGCCAAAAGTTATTGAATAAAAAGAATAAATTATAAGTTATAAAAAAGGTAATTCATGAAAATTTTAGATCTTAGCATTAAAGAAGCCTCAGATAAGTTAGCAAGCAAAGAAATTAGTGCTTTAGAGCTTGTGCAAAGCTATATTAATTCTTCAGAAAAAGCGAATAAATTAAATATATACATTACAAAAACTTTTGATAGTGCCATTGAAGAAGCAAAAAAGTCTGATGACAGGCGATCTAAAAATAGTTCTTTAAGCGTGTTAGATGGAATTCCCATTGGCATTAAAGATATTTTTCTTACAAAGGGGGTTAAAACAACCAATGCTTCCAAGATTCTTGAGAATTTTATAGCACCCTATGAATCAACGGTAACCAGCAATCTTAAAAATGCAGGTTGTATATCTTTAGGTAAGTTAAATTTAGATGAATTTGCAATGGGTTCTACCACTTTAACTTCTGCCTTTGGTCCAACTATTAATCCGTGGAAAACAGATGATAATAAAGATAGAGTGCCAGGTGGTTCATCAGGTGGTTCTTCAGCAGGTGTTTCTGCTAGGTCTTTTTTAGGAGCATTAGGTACAGATACAGGTGGTTCAATAAGGCAACCCGCAGCATTTACAGGTACCGTTGGCATGAAGCCTACTTATGGGGTTTGCTCTCGTTATGGAATAATTTCTTTTGCTTCATCGCTAGATCAAGCGGGTCCAATAACAAGAAATGTAGTAGATAATGCAATGTTACTGAATTATATTGCAGGCTTTGATACCAAAGATTCTTCAATGGTGCCATTTAATAAACCAGATTATTTAGGTAAAATTGGTCAATCTATTAAAGGTTTGCGAGTAGGTATACCAAAAGAATATAATTCTGAATCATTATCAAGTTGCTTGAAATCGTATTATAAAAAAGTAATTGATGTTTTAAAAACTTTAGGGGCAGAAATAGTAGATATTTCTTTGCCGCACACCGAATATGCTTTGCCAGTGTATTATATTGTTGCATCATCAGAGGCAAGCTCTAATTATGCCCGTTTTGACGGAGTAAAATACGGTCTAAAAGTAGAAGCTTCTGAATTAAGCGATGTATATAAAAATGCAAGAAGCTTAGGCTGGGGTGAAGAGGTGAAAAGAAGAGTTCTTTTAGGAACATTTAATTTATTAGAAGAAAACTACGGCCGATTTTTAACAGCAGCCAAAGTAAGACGCTTAGTTACCAATGATTTTATAGATTCTTTTAAAAAGATAGATGTAATACTAACTCCAACAACAACATCTGAAGCCTTTACACTAGATAACATGCCAAGCAACCCTATGGAAATTTATTTAAGCGATGTTTTTACAGTAACATCTAATTTAGCAGGTGTTCCTGCCATTAGTTTTCCAGTTGGTTTAGGAGCTGAAGGATTGCCACTGGGCATGCAGTTAATTGGTAATTATTTTGCCGAGGATGTTCTGTATCAAATAAGTCATGCCATTGAACAAGAATTACAGTTTAATGGCATATCTACCTTTGTAAAAGAAAACAATTTAAGCTAGGAAAAGGCAATGAGCGATATTAATCAAGAAAAAAAAAGTAAGTGGGAATTAGTAATTGGGCTTGAAGTGCATTGCCAAATTTTATCTAAGTCTAAATTATTTTCTAGTTCATCTACTACTTTTGGCGAAGAGCCAAATGCTAATGTATCTTTTATAGACTGCGCTCTTCCGGGTGTTTTACCAGTGCCAAATAAATTTTGCATTGAACAAGCTGTAAAAACAGGCTTAGCATTAAATGGCACTATTAATAATGTATCTTACTTCGATAGAAAGCATTATTTTTATCCTGACTTGCCTTTTGGCTATCAAATTACCCAATTTTATAAGCCCGTTATGGAAAATGGTTCTCTTAATATAGATTTAGCAGATGGCACAGCAAAGGTGATTCATATAGAAAGGTTGCATATAGAACAAGATGCAGGTAAATTATTGCACGACCATCACCCTAGTAAAAGTTTTGTAGACTTAAATAGGGCAGGGGTTGGTTTAATGGAAATTGTTTCATCGCCCGATTTGCGTTCTAAAGAAGAAGTAGCTACTTATTTGAACAATTTAAGAACTTTGCTTAGGTATTTAGGCACTTGCGATGGCAATATGGAAGAAGGCTCCATGCGTTGTGATATTAATATATCAGTACGTAAAAGTGGTGAGCCGTTTAGAACAAGAGTAGAGGTGAAAAATGTGAATTCTATTCGTTTTATTCAACAGGCAATAGAGTTTGAATTTAATCAGCAAGTTGAAACTTGGGAAAGTGGTAAAGAAGTTATTCAAGAAACTAAATTATTTAATTCAAGCACAGGGCAAACTTACTCCTTAAGAAGCAAAGAAGATGCGGGTGGTTATAGGTACATGAGAGATCCCGATTTGCTACCCCTAAAATTAGATGATTCTTACATAGAAAATATTAAGAACAATTTACCCGAATTGCCCCATGAGAAAAAAATACGATTCTTGCAAGAATATAAATTAAATAATTATGAGGCAACATTACTCACTTCAGAAAAAGAATATGCAGATTATTTTGAACTGGCAATACTGAAAGATAATTTAGAAATTAGAGATGCTAAAAATGTTGCCTCGTGGATTACCACCAATTTATTTGCATTTTTGAACAAAGATGGCATTAAAATAACCTCAAGTAAAATCTCTGCCAGTAGATTGGGTAAGTTAATAGATATTACCGAAAATGGCTTAATTTCGGGTAAAATTGCAAAAGATGTTTTTGAAATTATGTGGAGTAATAATAAAGACCCAGAAGAGATAGTAAATGAAAATAACTTGCAACAAATTACAGATACAGGAGAAATTGAATCTCTGATTGATGCTATTATTGTAAACAATCAAGCGAAAGTTCTTGAAATTCAATCGGGTAAAGAAAAATTATTAGGTTGGTTTGTTGGTCAAGTAATGAAAGAAAGTCAGGGTAAAGCTAATCCCGACCTAGTAAATAGTTTATTAAGAAAAAAAATACTTGAATAGTTTTTAATAGATGTTATAATTAAAAATATTGTTTTTTTATAGCTAAATTTTTTATAATTTAAAGGAGCTTTTATTTGTTATATAAGCAAACAAAACCAAGTTTGTAAATAATAATATTAAGTTTAAATAATTTTTGCTGTAAAATTAATAGTTTTTTGTTTGTGTAATTAATATGGATAGATGGCCGAGTGGCTGAAGGCAACGGTTTGCTAAACCGTCATACGGTTTAAAGCTGTATCGAGGGTTCGAATCCCTCTCTATCCGCCAACTTTTAGTATAAGTGAAAACATACTTATGAGATTAAACTTATTTTTCTTAGCTTTTTTGTTAGCAATTCTTTGTTTATCGAATAAGTCTATGGCATTTGAAGAAAGACATTTCCCTTATTTTCAGTACAATCTAATAATGAATGTTTATTCAACCGTATATTCTTCATATTCTACTACTAGAGAAGATGGCACTATAAACACTGTAGATCTAACAACATCTTTAGGTATGGGAGATGCTTTGTATTCTTCTAATTTTTTGGTAGGATTTCATTTTGCTAATGGTTATTCTGTAGAAATAGATTACAATGGACTTGATATTTTTATGAGTAACATTGGTTCAAGAGCTGCTACCGCTGACGATCAAGCTGAAACGGTATTTAGAATAGATTATTTGTTCACTAATTTAAAAAAAGATTTCTATGATTTTAAAGATTTCACTATGTTTGTAAAATTAGGTTTAGGAACAGCACAAGTTAATCAGGTGGGCAAAGCATCTGGTAAAAATGCTGGTAATGATTTGGAATTTGCTTATCAGTTATCTTTTGGAACTTTCTACCGAATGAGTAAAAGTTTTGACTTAGAGTTGGGATATAAATACATGGGTAATATTAGTGATAAAGAAGAAATATTTGTTTATCAGGCACAAACTAGTTTAAATGCACAGAATCATTTTGTATATTTAGGTGCAAGGTATAAATTATAGTATTATTATTTTTTATCTAAGATATTTAATTATAATTTAGTTGGAATTTTTTTTGTCTTTGTTTTATATCTACTGCAATATGTATACAGTAAATCATATATGTTAATATTATTTAGTTATGTTAGCTTTATGGGTAAGTCTTTATATTTCTAACATGGTTGTA
This sequence comes from Alphaproteobacteria bacterium, assembly GCA_947460385.1. Classification (GTDB taxonomy): domain Bacteria; phylum Pseudomonadota; class Alphaproteobacteria; order WRAU01; family Hepatincolaceae; genus CANHGT01. The sequence continues at coordinate 53,026 of CANHGT010000002.1, read as the reverse complement.
TGCGTTAATTGATGTTTGTTAACACTTAGCAACTTTTGATTATTATTACAAATAAAATGATTTAGCTGATATTGTACTAAATTTCAAAAAATTTTCCTTTTTAGTAAAAAATAAAATAATTTATCTATAGGTAAATAGTGCATGATACCCATTTTATCTGTTTCCTTTCACAATAATACTATTTATTTATATGATAATTATAAAAATTCTTATAGCCGTATTACGTTCTTGCAACTAAATAATATATTAAGCAAGCATCAGGTATTGCTGTGTAATAAATACGATTACTTCTTATTAGATAAAATTAATAATTACGAAAATATTTATGATGTGTTAGAGCTTTTTTTATTAGTTTATCCATCAGCTGTTTGTTCGCCAACAACTTTGGGAATTTATAACTATTTATTCCCTAACGATAAATTTGTTAAACCTGATGATATAGATGATTTAATGAAATTAGAAGTAAAAATTCTTACAGACATAGTATATAAATTAAAGCAAGATATTAAGTCATTGAATATGCTTTCTAAACTACATTTACTTGAGCTTAGCAAATATGCTAAACAAGATGGGTGGTTATTTGCAGATTTTATAGAGGATTGCTTACAAGATATAAGCAGTTTAACAAGCAAAAAAAATGTTTCAATTTTTAAATTAGAAGAAGTACTAGATGAGTATAAGTCGGAAGAATTTGAATCTAATTTAGAGGTGGAAGGCGATGTAGTTGAAATTCATGAAATAGATATAGAAAAAAAATTACAACAAGCCACAAGCATGTTTAAAGAATTGCGTGAGATGCAAGTTATTTATGCAAAAAACATGCAACATCTTTTTTTAAATACAGATAAACAAAATATTTTATTAGCAGAAGCAGGAACAGGTACGGGCAAAACTATTGGTTATTTATCTACTATTTTAGCTTTTTTAGAAAAGAATCCTAAGCAACAAGTATTAATATCCACATACTCTAAGGCATTGCAGAAACAAATATACAATGATTTAGTTTTTTTATCTACTAAAACAGATTTAAAAGTTCCTAAGTTTGCAGATATTAAAGGTTCTAATAATTATGCGTGCTTGTTAAATTATTATAGTATTTTATCTAACCCGAAATTATTAAACCTGTCAAAAATACAAATTGCCTTATTAACAAGATGGCTAGCTAACTCTTATAGTGGAGATTTAATTGGAGGTGATTTAAGCCCTATTTTTTTAGAGGTAATGCCTAAATCAGCTTTATCATTTTTAACCAATAATAAAGAAGAGTGCTTGTATTCTCGTTGTAAATTTTATAAAAATTGCTTTATCATGAAAGCAAAATATCATGCAAGAAACAGCAACATTGTTATTTCTAACCATGCTTATTCCTTGTTAAATAAAGGCTTAGGAATAAAATATGCAGTCTTTGATGAAGCCCATCACTTGTTCAGCGTAGCAGATGATATTTATGCCGATCAATTGTCTATATTGGCGGGGTTACAATTAAAAAATTGGCTTTGTGGCAGTAATAATATCTTAAAAACTACAAAAAAAGAATTGAACGGTTTTAATGCCAGATTAACAATGTATATTAAAAACTTTAAAAGCTTAAGCGAAGAAGAAGATAAAATAAATATTATTATTAGCTCTTTGCTTGAGTCTTTAGTTGTATCTGTGGATATTTTGCCAAGTGGCTTAGCATTGCAAAGATTATGTAACAATATTCCCCAAGGCTCGTTTGAGGAATTTTTACATCAGGTATATTTGCATGTTTTACGTAAATCAGACGATACAAAGCAATACTATAGCCAAGAAAGCCAAGTACACAATGAAGATTTAAGTGAAGATTTTCTATATTCAGTAGGAAAATTATTAAAAGATTTACATAATATTTTACGTATTGCAAGCAAGCTATATAATGCCTTGCAAGATAAAATTTTGTTTTTAGAAGATGATGAAAAAAAAGGTTGTGAAGAGTTAACAAATATTTTTGATAATTATGTAATTGGTAAAATAAGTAGTTATATTAATATGCTAATGGAAATAGAAGAGGCTGGTAGTGAGTTTATTTATAGATTTATAATAGAGAAAGAAGATGGAAAAATTATTAATATTAATTATGCTAAAAATTATATAGATCCATCATTTCCACTTGCTACCAATGTTATTAGTTCTTTTAATGGTATAGCACTTACCTCAGCAACTATGGGGGGTGAGAATATGTTAAACAATCAATCAAAAGTTGTAGATTCGGAAAACAACTTACAGTGGTTTAGTAAATTTGGTTTATCTTATTTACAAGAAAGTGATATTAAAAGTATTTGTGTGCCATCACCCTTTAATTATAAAGAACAAGCAGACATATTCTTAATAAATTTGCAGGGTGAAGCCCAACTTGCACTTGGAATTTTATCTTTATTTAAAGCAAGCAATGGTGGGGGCTTAGCATTATTTACGGCAATAACTAGATTAAAAAAAGTATATAGTTCTATCCATGAAAACTTATTGCAAGATAATATTAAGCTTTTTGCTCAACATATTAATCAAAACAAATTAGTAAATTTAATTGATATGTTTAAAGAAGACCATAATTCTTGTTTATTAGGAACAGACTCAGCTCGTGATGGCATTAATATTCCGGGTAACTCTTTAAGATTGGTTATTTTTGAGAAAATTCCTTGGTTAAAAACCGATATTTTATTAAAAGCCAGGGTCAATAAATTTGGTAAACAATATGCCGAGGAAGAAGTTCGCTTAAAACTAAGGCAATCATTTGGCAGGTTAATAAGAAGTAATGAAGATAAAGGCATATTTATAATTTTAGATAAAGCACTACCAAGTAAATTTATAAACGCCTTTCCTACAGGCATTGTTATAAAAAACATACCACTTGAGTTAGCAATTAGTAAGGTTCAGCAATTTTTTAGCATTTAATTCTGCATAAATATTTTTTCTGGTGAATTATTACTTAAATGTAGTGTTTTCTAGCATTTATATATTTCATATTATACAATGATGAATAGAGTATTAGAGTAATTTCTATATATAAGGTGTTTTTATAAATGTTTTTATTGAAAAAATTAATAGCAATAGCAATTGTGTCATTTTTCATAACATCGCCATCTTGGGCATCTTCATTTTGGGATAGAGAAGTCTCATGTAGTGAATTTACGAGTAATTGTATTTTAGAATCTCAAGGTACAAACAATTCTTTTTCATTTCAAGAGAAAACTTATTATTTTGACAATGTAAGATTTGAGGCTTTGAACGCAATTAAAAGTTCAACGTTAACATTGGAAGATGGTGCAAGTTTTGCTATTTCAACTGAACAAGGAACTGGAAAATTTGAAATATATACAGAAGATACCCGCAGGAGTAGAATGTATGTTACTCTTAAAGACAACAGTAGTATAAGAAATAATGCTTCAGAATCAAGCTCTACTGTTATAAAGGGAGAAGTTACTTTTTCATTGTTCAATAATTCCAACCTTTCTTTATCATTAATTCGTGATAGATGGCAAGGAGCAGAATGTAACGCAGGTGATGACACTTGTATACCAGATAACGAACCCGACTTAGACGAGGACGGTAGACCAATACCTATAAGCAAATCTAAGCTTTTCTTTACTATTAATGATTCCCAAGTTTATATTAATCAAATTAACTTAAGCCCAGATAAAAGTATAATAGCATCTATTAAATTACTCAGTAAAGAAGGCAGGGGATCTAAATTAATTATTAATGGTTTAGAGACTCCAGGTGGTACAAGATTAGCAATACAAGCTTCAGAAATTACTGAAGGTTTTATGGCAGTGGATTCTTTAATAGAAATAGGCGGTGATGTAGTTGTTGGTAGAATAGGTTCTGCTACAACCACAACTCTAAAAGCATTAGAATTAAATAATAGTGATTTCTTATTTAAAGGAGACTATTTAGGATATATAGCAGGAAATATTTCCTTAGGAGGTAGTTCTAAATTTGATGCTTCTCAAGATGGCAGTACAATAGCAGTTAGAAATCCGGGAACATCTGATAGGGAGCAAGATAAGGTTAACTATCAAGATTCTGAGTTTGAAATATATGTAGCAGGCTCTGAGTTTTATGCAAAAAACATGATCATGGCTACTCCAGACACTAATATATATTTATTATTATTTTCAAAATTTAATGTAGATAGTATATATTTGGAAGATAAAATATATGTAGACTACGCTCAAGTTAAAGATGACTTAAAGTGGAGAATTTTGTTTACTTCAGGAACTGAAGCAAATATTGGTAAGCTAGATTTAAGAACGGAAATGTTTACAGAAAATGCGGTGAATAGCTTTAACGACATAGCAAAAAATACCAATACATTTATCTTTGAATTACAAAGTTGGGTAGAAGAAGAAACTCCTAAAATAGAAATTGGAGACATGTTCGTTGATTCCAATATGTTAATCTATTTCAACAATGTAAAAGGTTTGCATATTAAAAATTTATTTTATGATAAAACAAATTTATTGTTTTTCGCCACAAAAAATTATGATGCTGGGAAACATCAAGGAATTGTAAATATAGATAACCTATCATTTGATGGTTTAAATCAAAGTAATACTAATTTTTGGCAAATGTCAAATATTAACATTAATATTAAAGATAAATTCACCGTAAAAAATGCTAGTAAGATAGAATGGTATGTTACTGAAAATAGCACTATAAACATTGGTGATTTCTTGTGTACAGGAGCTTGCCAAGATATGTTTATAACAGGGGATGGAACTAGCACTATATATTTTGATTCTTTTTTAGGTGCGAAAGATTATAATGAAAATAATAAGTTTGTTGTATCTAATGTTACAATAGATATTGCTGGTACTTTAAATGCATCTGGTAAGTTTACAGTAAAAGATTATGGAACGGTTTTAACAAAAAATTTCTTTGGTACATTTGATTATATAGACATATTAGAGGGTGGTAGATTTGAAATTAATTCCAACAAAGCTGGTTCAGGTATCACTTTTACAGGGGATCCTACCCAATGTTCAGGAGATCGTGATCCTGCCTTAGGTGATCTTTGTAATTACAATATGTATATTGGCAGTACTGGTGCTTTAACCATTAATGTGGCAGATATTTTCAAAACGCCCGAGCTAACCCATATATATAATGGTGGGGAGTTGAATATTATGCAAGACCAAGGATCAATGGAACATTCTATTGCAGAAATTTATAATGCTGTGGGTGGTATTTTATCTATTGCAGGCTATGTTTATGTAGATAAATTAGACAACTATGGAACTACTAGATTGTATCAAGGCTCCTATATTAAAGGCTTTAATAATCAAGCAGGTGGGTTACTAGAAATTTGGGGTAGAACCTATATTAATAATTTGAATAATAATGCAGATGGTAGTCTTCATTTTAAAGTACAAGATTCCCCAAGAGAAGAATACGCCTCTATGCAGGTAGATAATTTTGAAGGCAAAATCAATAGAGATAACCTAGATGTAAGTTTTATGAAAACATCTGTATTCAAAGTAGGTAAAGATAATTTATACGAACTAATTAATGTGAAAAATGGCGAAACAGGTATTGCCGATGGATTAAAAGACGACGCCCTGGCTAACACTAAGGCAGACCCAATGTGTTCTACAATTTCTGGAAATATTAACGAATGGAGTGAATATTGCCAAAGCAAATACACAGGCGAATTAAACAACTTAATTAATCATGCCATGTGGGGTAGAACAGATCCACCATGGTTAAAGCGTGAATATTCTATGGAACAAAATATAGATTCAAACGGTAATGTTAATGGCGAAAGTTTTTATATTAATATTGAACGATTAATTAATTACAAAGGTATATTAGATGGTATTGGGGTTAGTGATGACTTTTTAAATCAAATAAGTGATGTACTAGATAGAAGCGTAGACGATTTAACAGTTACAGATGCTATGCAAGATATTTATAACTCTCTTGACTACAATTCGGGCTGTGTAGGGCAAGCTCCCGATGAAGGTGAATTTATAGATGGAGCCCATAACAACGAAGATAATACAACAGATGACACAACAATAAACGGCGGTGGTGATAAATTTAACGACTGGGGTAATCCATGTTTACAAAATTTAGCTAACAACATGAAAAAATTACGCCCACTAGATATGGAAGTTTTTATGTTTGCCCATCATAATAATACTAGCCAAGCTATTCGCTCCATTAACCAAGAAAATAAAGCTTATTATGGAGTAAAAGAATTTCATATTTGGCAACGTAGTACATTTAATGCTAATAGCTTTCGTGCTAAAAAAGGCTATGCAGGATACAAGGGCATGAACGGCATTATTCAGCTTGGGGTTAGTGGCTCTATAGCTAATAATTGGAATTTTACAGGGGCAGTTGGTGTAAACTTAGGAAATATGGTTGACGACAGTTATTCTAGTGTGTTACTTGGTAATCAACTAGGGGCATCTTTATCTTATTTCTCTAACTATTACTATGTTTCTTTTTCTTCAATGTATAATTTAACTAATTATTCAAATACTCGTGATGTAGATTTTATGAATAATCAATATGTACAAAATAAAGAAACTCGGGCAATGTCTGATATGTTAATGCAAGAATTAGCATTTCAAATAGAAGCAGGTACAGGGTTTAGTGCGTGGCGCATATCTTTTGACCCTAAAATAATCTTAGGAGCATCATTAATTAGCACCCCTAACTTTACAGAAACAGGTAGCTCGGCTTCTTATAACTACCAAAGTACAAACACTCCACTAATTGAAACAGGAATTGGTATAGATGCTTATAAAGAAACATTAGTAAATAGCCTTTTATGGGTAGAAAATATATTTGTTAGACCACATTCTGGTTTATCTTTTACTAAATATATGTATCCATCTTCTACTACGAACGTAAATTTTGTTGGGCAAAGTGCAGATTATTCAATTAAAGTTAAAGGGGCTGGCTACAGTACTCTGTTCTCTAATATGAATCTAGGAGTTAAGTTTGAAAAAGACAACTCTATTTTAGATATTAGCTATGGTCTTGAACATAATTTTTCCAACTATCTTAATAACAGTATTCAAGTGAGTTTTAAATATGTCCTCTAAATATATACTCTTAAGTTTTTATGTTTTATTTATTTTTGTATTATTCTCAAATACGCTATATTCAAAAAGTGTAGATAAAATTCTTTGTAATCCAAATACCGATCCTAATTGTATTAATATTGAAGAAGAAACTACTTGGAACAATGAAAATAAAAATGATATCAATTTGACTGTAAAAAGCAATTTTACTATTAATAATAGTTATATAAGCATTGGGGAAAATAAATCATTTGATATTTATGGCAGTACGGATGTTAATGGTATAAACATTATTTTTAATAATACCCAATTTTTTAATAATTCATCTAACTGGAACCTAAGCCAAGTTCAAGGCAATGTTAATTTAAAAATTTATGGTGGTTCCACAGTATCTTTTAATATTATTTCCGATTATTGGCAGTACGGATGTAAGCAGTACCGTAATGGTGTTTGCATTAGTAATCCACACCCTGAAGAAAATTCAGGATTTTTTAATTCACCTACGGCAAAAACTACGGCCGATTTAAATATAGATATTAACTCATCAAATGTTTCTATAGATCAAATATTATTATCCCAAGGGCTAGCCACAATGAATGTAGATGGTTCTGGTAATATTGAATACGATAGTTTATCATTTATAAAAGGAATTACATTCTTTACCAAGGGCAAAAATACTCTTTATATTAAAGCATTAGATGCTGATTTTTACTTAGGAAATTCAGCTATAGATGATGAGGGTACACTGATAGATAAAATTTCCATAACCGCAGCAGGCATTAAAAATGGCTTTGATTTCACAGGAGGTAAAGTTATTATAGAAGGCGGAATCTATGCCTCTAAATGTGGTATAGGTGGTAAAAGCTATGATGGAAGCTGTAACAATGAGGGTGGACAGATTAATAGCACTTTTGCAATGAAGCTTTTAAACAATGAGTTCTATGTTTATGGTTCTTATTTTGGCACACTAACAGGAGATTTAGATTTTACAAATAGTACATTTGTGTACGACACAGCAAATGATGGTATTAATAATTCCGAGACCTCATATAATGCTAAAATGATTTGGGGTGGAAATCAAACAGGCATATATTATAATGTGCCTACAGAAGGTATTTTGGTAAACGATTCCCATAATAAAAATAAATATAATAATAGCACAATAGATACACTGCTTATTTTAAATATGAATAATTCAAATGCCCAAATAGAAAATCTAGAACTAGGCTCTAATAAATATGAATTTAATATATTTAACAATTCATTTTTAAATATAAATAGTATAAAGTTTGATAAATACGCCACACGAGAAGCAAATACCAGTATGACAGCACAAGACATTTTAAAAAGCTTACTATTTGGTGATCGCTTTTTTTCTGTAGACTTTAATGTAGATGCTTCGTCAAAAGTTTCAATTGCTAAATTAGAATTTTTAGGGCAGTGGAATAGTGGTGATGTAGAGCCAGGACAGCCTGAGCGAACAGGTGGATACTGGACTTCAGGCTGGCATCAAGATAGCCAGCCAAATGCAGATGATACAGGTGATATATCTGGTTTAGGGCATACCACTACGTTTTTCAACCATATTTCATTTAAAGGTATAGGCTCAGGCATAGCAAATATAAACATTAATGAAATGTTTATTGGTGGTAAACGTTCAATGTATAGTGTCCAAGACCAAGAAACCGACCATGGCAAAATGGTTATGGATTTTAATAATATTAATGTATCAATTAACACCTTAAATTATTGGGATACTTACTATTTATATTTACATAATTGGAATGCAGATAGAAGTGGAGTTTTCAAAGTTGCCAACCTTAATTTTGAACCATATAAAAATTTACCAACAAATCAAGAGCCAAATGTAGAGGCAATATCAGAATTTTATATGGAAAATATGAGCTTATTTATTAGTAACAGTTTTACCGTTAAAGGTGCACCAAATATTAATTGGACTGTAAACAATTCAGATTTAAAAATTAAATCCTTTCAATGTAGTAATAACAGTAATGCAGTAGGTTGTGCCCAAGTAAATCTATTTGCTGATGGTACAAATGATTCCGGAGAATGGAATTCTAATTTTTTGTTTGACAAAATGGAAATGAAGCCCACAACTCCAACTGATTATACAGAAAGAAATCATTTTAATGTTAATGATGCCAATATAATAGTGAAAGATACTTTTTCATATAATGGAATGTTACAATTGTACGATTCAGAGCTTCATACTAACAAAATTAGTGGTTTTTATAATTTAATCAATTTAATAAATTCTTCAATTTTTATAGAGGGCGAGGGTGCGGGCGGTTCTATGAATTTTAGATGGATGCAAGACGAAATTAGTTATGAGCGAGACGGTAGTATTTGTGACCAGTTTATTTATCAAGAGGGAGGAATAGATATTGCAACAGGAGAACCTACAGGGGAGTGGGTGTATAATCCGTACTATCAAGGAGATCAAGCTTACAATGCAGCAGGAGATAGTTTAAGCTTTCAGTGTCATTATGGTATGTTTGTTGGTGCAGGCTCTACTTTTTCCATAGCAGAAGATGCAGGATCTGTATTTGCCGACCCATCTAAAGTAAGGCTTAGAAATGGTTCTCGTGGGCTTATGGAGATTCGTGGAAGTCAAGGCAAGGAAGATAAAGGCATTAAAGAAATCTTTAATGAGGGTTCATATGTTAATCATACAGATTTTGTGTGTGAGGCAGATCCAAGCGATCCCGATAAATGTAAAGACGGTAGCAATTGGCACGAAAGGGACGACCCACTAGGGGTTAATGGTTATATGCCTAAAGACGTTTTTTATGGAGACAATGGTAGGTTAGTACTAGAGGGAACAATATATATAGACAACCTAATTAATTTAGGTGTTACAACTATGAAAACAGATGTTAATGTAAGATATTTTAATAATTATGGCTTAACTATTATATATTCGCCATCTGAATTTGAAAGATATGATCCTACCTTACCAACAGACCCACTAACCTATTGTGTTCCCTATACGGATCAACCAATATACGATGATGACCCTAACGATGGAGTAGCACCACTTCCAAATCCAGACAATGTACAAAATCCAACTCCATGTATTATTGTTTCTTTGCAAAACAACAGTGATAGCAGGGGAAAAATTATTTTTCACATAGATAAGCTAGGTGTAAAAAATGAAGATGGTACATGGACTAAAGACTACGGCTCTATGATTGTAGATCAATACGGTGTATACAGGTGTGATATTAAAGATCCAGACTGCGATAGAACACAAGGATACTATAGCGACCCAAATACAGGTTCAGGAACTTTTGATCCCGACCCAGAGGCAGAGTTCGACTACTGTGCACCTGGTGAAACAGGAGACCATTGTTTAAATACCGAGGTTCCAATTATAGACCCAAATAATGTGAAAGTTGTTTTTGATAAAACAAGTATTTTTAAAGTAGGTGAAAGAAATCAATTTGATATTATTCAAGTAAAAGATGGTAAAACTAATCTTGTAGATACCAAAGGCATCTTAACTACTGTGTTTAGTAATAATGCTATGTGTCAAACTACAACTAAGGGTGAGCCTGCAACAACAGAGAACTTTAGATATTGGAGCGATGAATGTAAGCAAATTGCTAATGATGCCCTAAGTAATGCGGCGGAAGAAGCCTTGTTTGGCATGCATTTTGCACCACCTTGGTTAAATACAGATATTGGCTTAAATATTGTTGATGGTGAAATTTTAGTAGATAACCCAGAAACTTGCGATGCAGATGGTAAACCTTTAGAAGAAGATGGTGAATGTACCCAGATTCCAATTGATATTGAAGGGGAAACAGTAAGTTTTTATGTTAATCGTTTAATAAATTATACCGATATTCTAAAAGGTATTGGTTGGGGAGATGATTTAGGCATTGATATTGCTAATAGCTTAGATATGGCAGTAGAAAATGAAGATGTAACAGATGCCATGCAAGATATTTACAATTCTTTAGATTATAACTCCCTGTGTCCTGCACCAAGTGGACCAAGTGAGGGCGAGTGGATAAATGGTGCACATACGGGGGGCGAGGAATTTAACGATTGGGATAACCCTTGTTTAAATACCTTGGCTAATCATATTAGTGAACTTAAGCCATTTTCAATGGAAGCTATGGTTTTGTTTAATCATAATGCTATTAATAATGTTTTTAAAATTATGTCTAAGCAAACTAGCAAGTATTATGGTATTCATCAATATGAAGTATGGTTTGAAAATATCAATAGTTTTAATTTTTTAAATACTAAAGATTATAGCGTAGGATACAGTGGATTTAACTCGGGCTTTCAAATAGGGCTAACAGGCAACATTGCTAAAAATCTTAATGGCTCTATTTCCACAGGCTTGCAATTAGGTGCTATAGATGGAAAGTCTAATTACGATGCCTCAATTGCAGGCTCTAATATATCTGCTTCTTTATCTTATATTATGAATTATGGATACATTAATTTATCTGGTCTTTATAGCTTGAATAATTTCAACACTTCAAGAGAGTTACTTTGGATGGTGAATGATTTTACTGCAAATAAAGAGTTTGCAGCCAAAGGAGATATGCTTATAAATGAATTTGCTAGCCGTATAGAAATGGGTGTTGCTTTAGAAACATTTTTAGATGTGCAAATAACTCCTAAAATTTTTGGAGGCTATTCACATGTGTATATACCATCTTGGAATGAAGGACACGCTAGTTTTGCTTATACTTTTGACAAATTAAATGTCAACTTATATGATGTAGGTGGGGGCTTTGATTTTGCCAAAGAAACCTTGGTTCAAGAATTTTTAGGCGTAGAAAGAGCTATGTGGAAAACCCAATTGTTTGTAGGGGTTGTAAAATACTTTTATAATGATATAGATACAGTATTTAAGTGGAAAGGTATAGACGATAAATACTATATTGAAATGCCCGGTTCAGGTTACCACGAACCACGCCTTCAATCTAAAATATCTATAGGGTATGAAAAAAATGGTTTTGGACTCACAGTAGGTTATGGTATGGAAGTTACAGTGCCTAACTCTTACATAAATCACGACATTAGTCTTAATTTAAGGTTTATATTTTAATGAAAAAATTACACTCTCTTACAAAAAATACTTTAAAAACCAATTTGAATCCTAATAAGAAAAGGAAGTTATCTTCACAAATATGGTTAAAGCGTCAATTAAATGATATTTACGTACATTCGGCTAAAGCAGCAGGATATCATTCTCGTGCAGCTTATAAATTAATAGAAATAGATGCCAAATATTCTATTTTAAGAAAAGGGGTAAAAGTTGTAGATGTTGGGGCAGCACCGGGTGGGTGGTCGCAAGTAATTGCCAATAAAATTTTTCCCCATGTAACATCTAAGTTAATTTCTGTTGATTTATTACCAATTAATGAAGTACCTTATATGCACGGCATACAGGGTGATTTTACAGATAGCAAAGTGGTAAATGAAGTTAAAGAATTGTTAGATGGTAAGGCAAATATGGTATTAAGTGATATGGCACCAAATACTACGGGTTCTAGGTCGGTAGATCATTTACGTATTATTGCCCTAGTAGAATTAGCCCTGCAATTTGCTTTTGAAGTTTTAGATATTGATGGAGTTTTTGTTTGCAAGGTATTTCAAGGTGGTACAGAAACCGTATTATTAAATGAAATTAAAAAAAGATTTAAAAAGGTAGATCATTTTAAACCTCCTGCTAGCCGTAAAGAGTCTAAAGAAATTTATTTGGTGGCACAAGGGTTTAAAGGATAATCTCTACAATTAATTTATAATTAATTCTTTTTTTATATAGTAGATGTAAGTTATTATTATCTTATGTTTATTTGTGTGGAGAATAACAATGGTAGAACTGAATCAAGAAATTATCAAACAGCAATTACAACCCGAAGGTACAGTTGTAATTATTGATACAAGTAATATTATTAAGAATTATCAAATTATTAAAAATCAAGCTAATAATAGTCTTATTTCAGCAGTTATTAAAAATGATGCATACGGTCTTGGTGCCATTAAAATATCTAAAATATTGCAAGAACAAGGTTGTAAAGATTTTTTTGTAGCTACTTTATCCGAAGGTATAATTTTACGCAAAGAATTTAATAACATTAATATTTTTGTTTTACACGGTGTTTTGCCAAATCAAGAAGCAATATTTTTAAGATATAATTTAATTCCTGTAATTAATACTATTTCACAAGCATCTTTGTGGAATAATTTTGCTAAAAAAAATAATGAAAAATTACAGTGTATAGTTCATGTAGAAACAGGCATTAATCGGTTAGCTTTATCTATGGAAGAAGTTAATTTTTTACACAGTAATAACTCTATGGATTACTTAGAAATAACATGTGTTATGGCACATTTTGCCTGTTCAGATATGGATAATCATTTTTCTATTGATATCCAATATAATAAATTTTTAGAATTTTTCAAGTTTTTTCCAAGTGCAAAGAAATCTTTATCGGCATCTTATGGTATATTCTTAAAACAAGAATATTTAACCGACATAGTTCGCCCAGGTGTGGCACTTTACGGTGGTAATCCTAAACCTTATACTACTAATATTATGCTTCCTGTGATTCATTTTTATACCACTATTTTACAAATTAAATTATTAAAACAAGATGAATTTGTTGGCTATGGCTATAGATTTCAAGCTAAAAAAGATTCAAGGGTTGCAGTTATTCAAGTAGGATATGCCGATGGAGTATTAAGATGTGCAACAAACAAAGGGCATGTTTATATTAATGGCTATAAAGCTCCCATGATAGGTACTGTTTCTATGGATTTAATAGTGGTAGATGTATCATCAATTCCAACACATCTTTGCGAAGAGGGCGAGGCGGTAGAATTAATAGGCAACAATATGTCCCTAGACAATTTTGCAACAATGTTAGGAACAGTGCATTGTGAAATATTAGGAGGATTAACAAGAAGGTATCCCCGCATTTATATATAATAGCTAAGCTCTTTATAATTTGAACACAGCTGTCATTGCTTCAACTTCTTTAGCAGAACTAAAGTTCGCCTTGCATTACAAAGTATCACCTTTTAAGAAAAACAAAGGTTATGCTTATCTATCCACTGCACTTACTTAACTTTTTAATAATCTTGTTGTTTTGTTTCTCCTGTAGCATTATTAATAATGGCTAAGGTACGACAGTCTTTATAATTAACAATGGTAAAATTATCTTTATATATAAACTCTATATTTTTACAAGACTTTGATATTTTCATTTCTTTGTAAGGAATATTTTCTACTACTGTTGTAGATTTATTTTTTTTGCTTAAACTATAAATAATAAAGAGCACAATTGTTAATAAAATTAGGGAAATACCAAAAATAATCACAAATTTTTTTAATAGGGTATTTAGTTTTTCTGTGCTATTATAATTGTTATTCAAATCCATTTATAAGTGTTCCCCATGTTAATTGAAACTAATGAAATCCATTGCGTTGTATGTGAAAAATATTCAGGTTTAAGGTTAGATATATTTTTATCACAAACTATAGATAATACTACAAGATCAAGAATAAAAAATTTATCACAAAAAGGCAATATAAAAATAAAACAAAATAATGAATTTGTTAATTTTAATAGTGTTTCTTACATAGTGAAGCTAGGAGATGAATTTATAATAGATGTTAATTATAGTGGCATGGAAGATATTAAGCCTAAATATATGGATATTGAAATACTATACGAAGATGAATATTTAGCAGTAATTAATAAACCAGCAGGTTTAGTAGTTCACCCCGGTGCAGGCAATTATGAAAACACATTAGTTAATGGATTGTTAGAAAAATATAAAGATCAACTGTCAAAAAATAATGGTTCGGTAAGACCGGGAATTGTCCATAGGTTAGATAAAGATACAAGCGGGGTAATAGTAGTAGCATTTAACGATGAAACCCATGTAAAGCTAGCCAAACAATTTGAAGTTCATAGCATAACAAGGCATTATAGGGCTCTTGTGTGGGGCTTGCTTGTGCCAAAAAGTGGAAATATTCACACCCATATTAAAAGAAGTGATTTTAATCGTTTAAAAATGGCAGTAAGTAATAAGGGTAAAGAAGCAATTACCGATTATAAAACCATACAGAGTTATGATCGTTTTTTATCATTAGTAGATTTAAAACTCCACACAGGAAGAACGCATCAAATTAGAGTGCATATGGCACACAAGGGTAATGCTATTGTTGGAGATAGTCTTTATGGTAGCAATATTAACAAATATATGAATAAATTGCCAAGCACCATTCAAGATAGTATCAAAAACATTACACGTCAGTGCCTACACGCCTATAAGTTAGGTTTTATTCACCCTCATACAGGTAAATATTTATGTATAGAGCAAAATGAACCAGAATATCTGCAAAAACTATATAATGACTTATTTTTTACGGAGTAATTCAATACACTCACTTACATTTTTTACTACATTATTGGCTAATTTTTGAATTTCAGGTTCTGCATGAAAAAATGTGAAGGAATTTTCTGTAATTTGAAACATAGATTCATCATTCCACGAATCGCCAATACAGTAAAGATCGTGTTTATTCAATTTTTTAGATTCCATAATATGTTTAATAGCATTTCCTTTAGATACATCTTTATTTACAATATCAATAAAGCAAGTATTTCTTAAAACATTAATGTCTTTATACTGTTCAGATATTGCCTCATGCAATCTAATAGTTTCATGCAGATTTTTAGAAAATGGAAAAATATTCATTGAAACCACATTGTTATTAAGTTGTGATAGTTGGCTTAATGGAATAATTGGATACATATATTTATCTTCAATCCCATCGTAGTCGTACTCAAGACGGTAAGAGTTTTTTCCTGTTTGCAAAACACACACAAATTGATTTTCATGGTCTTTAATATATGAATTAAAAATATCGTTTATATATTTTTCACCCATAGTACTGCTTTTAATTACTTTATGCTTTTTATCTAAAATAAAGGCACCATTAGATAAAACTAAATAGTCGTAAGGTAGGTTTATTTGCTCTAAAAAACTAACTCCTTGTAAATTCCTACCTGTGGCAACAATAACTTTAACGCCATCTTTATGTAGGTTTTGTATAGCAAGTAAGTCGTCTTCCCGTACACCATAGTGATTCTTTTTTTTGTCAGGAAATAATAAAGTTCCGTCTAAATCTGTTGCTAATATCTTTTTCATTATATTTATACACCTCATTGATTGTCTACACCTATATGCTTTCAATAATACAATAATTAATAAAAATTATATACATATATTAAAAAATATGACATAATTTAAGTACTTTGGACGTAAAAAAGGGATTATCATGTCAGATATAAATACAAAATCTTTAAAATTGCATGCAGAATTAAAAGGTAAATTAATTACCAAAAGTAAAAAACCAATATCAAATATAGAAGAATTATCATTAATGTACTCACCAGGGGTTGCTGCCCCTTGTATGGAAATAGCTAAAAATAAAGACAATGTATATAAATATACAGGTAAAGGTAATACAATTGCAGTGGTTAGCGATGGCACTGCAGTTTTAGGTTTGGGTGATATTGGCCCTGAAGCAGCCCTTCCTGTAATGGAAGCTAAATCTATGTTATTAATAGATTTTGCCAATATCAATTCCTTCCCTTTATGTATTGGAACTAAAGATACAGAAGAAATTATTAATTTCTGTAAGAACCTAGAACCAACAATTTCAGCTTTACATTTAGAAGATATCTCTGCTCCACGTTGCATTGAAATAGAAAGAAGACTAATTGCTGAAATGAATATCCCTGTTTTTCATGATGATCAACACGGAACATCAATGGTATTAGGTGCAGCAGTTTATAATGCCTGCAAAGTAACAGGCAAAGATATATCTAAATTAGAATTTATAGTATGTGGAACAGGTTCAGCAGGAAGCTCTATTATTTTAACCTTAATTAAACTTGGTGCTAAAAATATTACTCCATTTAACAGAACTGGAATTTTAAGCAAACATAATCCTCAAGCAAGCAACTATAATTTTTTAGAAAAAGAATTACTTGAAGTTACCCCAAACAGTAGATTCTTTGAAGAAAATACTTTGGCAAGTATTATGAAGGGAGCAGATGTGTTTGTTGGAGTATCAGTAGGTAATTGTGTATCTGTAGATATGGTAAAATCTATGAATAAAGATCCTTGGGTGTTTGCCTTAGCTAATCCAGAGCCTGAAATTATGCCTGAGCTTGCCAAAGAAGGTGGTGCTTATATTGTTGGCACAGGACGTTCTGATTATCCAAATCAAATTAATAATCTCTTAGCTTTTCCGGGAATGTTTAGAGGAGCATTAGATGCTTGTGCTACAACAATAAACGATGAAATGAAATTAGCTACTATCTATGCTATTGCCAATCATGTTAAGGAAAATGAACTTAGTTACAACCATTTGTTGCCAGATTCATTAGACAAAACCATTGTAGAATATATTGCAAAAGCAGTTAAAGAGGTAGCAATTAAAACAGGTGTTGTAAGAAAAAATAATACTCAATAATCTTATATTTAATTAACCGCAAAAAAGGGGAAAATTTTATGTCTCAAAAATTTATTACATTAGATGATATTAACGTATCTGATAAAAGAGTTTTAATAAGAGTTGATCTTAATGTTCCAATGAAAAATGGTAAAGTGGTAAACGCAGAAAGAATTATACGTTCTTGCCCAAGCATTAAAGAATTAGCTAGTAAAAATGCAAAGGTTATTGTGTTAACTCATTTAGGTCGTCCATCTGGAGCGGGCTACGAAGAAGAGTTTTCGGTAAAACCACTTGTTGCCGAACTATCTAAAGCACTAGGTAAAGATGTTAAATACGTTAATGATTGCATAGGAAGTGAAGTTGAATCAGAAATTGCTAAATTAAAAGGTGGTGATATTCTTATGCTAGAAAATGTAAGATTTTACAAAGCAGAAACTAAAAATGATGCTGAATTTACCAAAAAATTAGCTTCTTTAGGAGACATATATGTTTCCGATGCTTTTTCTGCATCACATAGAGCTCATAGTTCAACAGAAGGTTTAGCTCATCACTTGCCTTATGCAGCAGGTAGATTAATGCAAGGAGAACTAGATGCTTTAGAAAAAGCTTTAGGTAACCCAGAAAAACCAGTTTTAGCAATAGTGGGTGGAGCAAAAATTTCTACTAAATTAGATGTTTTTCATAATTTAGTGAAAAAAGCCCAATATATTATAATTGGTGGTGGCATGGCCAATACTTTTCTTTATGCTAATGGCTATGATATTGGCAAATCTTTATGTGAAAAAGATATGAAAGATGAATGTATAAAAATTATTGCAGAAGCAAAAGCAAGCGGTTGTCAATTAGTATTGCCTGTTGATGCAACTGTAGCTACTGAAATAAAAGTTGGAATTGAAACATTAAATGTAGAGCATGGTAAATTACCCGATGACTACGAAGTATTTGATGCAGGAACACAAACCATAGCTAATTTTATAGAAGTGGTTAAAAAATGTAAAACTGTTATTTGGAATGGTCCACTAGGTGTATTTGAAGTTCCTCCATTTGATAACGGTACAAATGCAGTAGCAAAAGTAGTAGCAGAATTATCAAAAGATGGTAAATTAGTTAGTATAAGTGGCGGAGGAGACACAGTTTCAGCTTTACAAAATGCAGGTGTCTATAATGATTTTACTTACATTTCTACAGCAGGCGGAGCGTTCCTTGAATGGATGGAAGGTAAAGATTTACCAGGTGTTGTATGTTTATTAAAAAAATAGCTAATTAATTGCTATAAGCTTAAATAATAAAGGGGTGCATAAGATACATTATGTGCCTCTTTTGTTATAAGCAATGAAAAAATGTAATAATATTTTTTATTGTTGACTAAAGACGAAAAGATTTTATAATCTTCATTATGCTGAAAGCCAAATTTGTTAATTTTTTATAGGGTGTAAAATGAATTTCAAATGTACAATTTTATTATTTTTAGGGTTTATTTTTTTATGTGGTTGTGCCACAGAAGAAGCAGTTAAAAGCCCAACAAAAGCAGATGCAGAAAGACAATTGTTAAGAAGTTTAGATGCTACTTTCAATAACAATGAAAAAGATTCTATTCGCAAACAAAGTATTATAAAAGAAATTGCTACATCGTATCAATGTACTAATACGGGAGACATTTTTCAAAGTTCACCAAAAGCATTAGATTATAAAGGTAATTGCTCTTTTATGTATGGTAAAATTGTACAAAATTTAGACAACGGCGATTATCTAGTATTAGTACTGGGTGAATTATTAATAGAAGATGTAATTAAGCCATATAATCCACTTACTAAATATATTACTTTCATAAAAAATAAAGATGGAGTTGTAGTTGACACAACCACATCAAGAGCTTTTTTATTGCATAATAATGAAATCAAATTAAATGGGGTAGGATCTAATTGCTTACAAGATGGCTCAGAAGATGATAGTACTCCTGCTTGCTATATGATTCATCTTAAGGAATATCCAAAAAAAGACTTAGTTGACGATGAAAGTATAGTATATTTATATGTTCAAAATACAGGCACCGATTATGTTTTAGATGAGGTTAATAGTAACCCATCATCAACTCCAAATAAAATATTTGTGAAAGATTATGTATCTTTATTAACATTAAATAGTGATTTTAACGTTGTTAGTATAGATGCTTTAACTATCAAAGACACTAAAAAGGTTTCTGTAGTAGAAAAATCAGATGCTAAATTAGAATCTCAAGAAGATACCAAAGAGAAACAAGACTCTTCTGTAGAAGAACCTGATTTTTTACCTAAAAATAATGTTGCAAGTGTAAAACCTGTAGAGACTGCAGTAACAAAGGTAGCTCCGCTTGTTGTCCCTAGTGTAACAAGTAAATCGGCAACTCCAAGCAAAGCAACCGCAACCCCTAAAAAAGCTACAGCAAGCAAGTCTACATCTAAAAAAAGCCCTGTAAAAGCTAAATCTAGTGCTAAGAAAAGTGCGGTAAAAGGTAAATCTACTGCAAAGAAAAGCCCCGTAAAAACCAAAGCTAAAGCAAAGAAAAAAGCTCCTGCTAAGGGTAAGAGTACGGCAAAAAAAGGTACAGATAAAAAGAAAAAAGCAAATAACTAGCAAATCTTAATTAATAATCTGCTAGTTTCAAAATAAAAAAAGTTAGCTATAATATTTAAAAAGGTAGTGTTTATTAATTTAAACCTACCTTTTTTTATAAAAGAAGTAAGGAGTAGTAATAATAAAAAAATGAATAAAAAAGTAGAAAATACAGAAAATGCAAATAAAGAAGATCAATTTTTTAAAGATTTTTGTACTATAGTTACAAAATATCCAGCTTTTGCCTCTTATTGCGAATATTACTTAGAACTTATAAATAAATCTCTTGTCTCTATATTTTTACGCAGATATAAAAAAGTTCAGCAAAGAAATAAATTGCTAAGTATAAATATAGATACCTTTACAGATGATGATTTAAAAAAAATATTATCAACTAAGAAAGATGAAGAATTAAAAAATTATCGTCAAAATTATAAAACCATAGATGATTGGTTAAAAGAAAAAGATAAAGACAATAACTATGCAAATTATAATAACTTTAAAAACGGCAAGATATTTGATTCTTACTTAGGATTTTTTACCACATTATATAATTTTTCATTTTATAGTAATACTGAAAATAGTGAAGATAATATAAATAGAAAAGCTCGTGCCAATGATTTTATAAATGATATAAAGCTTAATTATTTACTATATTTTCCCACAAGCATAAAACCAGCTAGTCCAGATAGTAAAGCTAGTCTATTTATGGAACTTTTCGTTAAAAAGCAAGCTTCTAAGCAACAAGATACCCAGAATAATCAAGATAACTATAATGAAATTGTAGAGAAATATAAAAAGGAAATAGATGAAGAGTATAAAAAATATTTAGATGAGATGCATGCTATACCAATAAAAGAAACAGATGAATCTTTTAGGAAAATTCACAAAGTTTTTAAGGAGGTAAGACATTTTTTTGCACACCCAGAAAAAAAGGGGGAAAAAGAGTTTAAGAAATATCTTACAAAATATATTGTTTATATGTTTTGTATGTTGCCGAACGAATTAAATCAATTATTTATAGATAAAACCTACTCATTTTTTAAAAAAAATAAAGACACAAATATAAAGGCTAATGCCCATAGGGCATATCTAAATAATATAAACCATGTAGTAAAATTTTTAAAAAGCCAGTATATGAAGTATTTAATCAGCGAATATACAAGCAAAGCTAATGCAAGTAAGAAACATGTTCGTTCTGCAAATAAAATCACCCAAAAAGAGCATGATTTATTAGTAAAAGAAAAGAATCTTCGTATACATTATATAAATGGTTATAATAATAAACCAGGCAAGGCAAGAGAGCCAAAAGATTGGTATCAAGCCTATGAAAAATACAAACAAGATGATGCAATGTTTATAGAAAGAAATTATAAAAGTGCTTTCAAATTTAAACAACAGTGGTATTTTATAGGCGGTCAAACAACAGTAAATACAATACGAAAATACTTACTAGGTAACAAAGATACAACAACCCATAAATTTTCTTATATAGTTAAATTTTATTTTACCAGCCTAGAGCTAGGGGCAGTAATGCGTTCCTTTATAAAACAAATAGAAAGTAAGCAAGAACTAGATGGCGATATAAAAAACTTACGAGATAATTTATTTCATAGTAATTTTTGGTTTATAGATTACACCACATATAATAAAGATACAAAATTATACGAATATAGTAATGTTTTTATAATTATTCAAGAAGAGATAGAAAATTTATTTGCAAGCTCTGAAGCCAATAAAATGCTTAATGAATTTAATAGTGCTGTTAATGCGATATTACAAAGGCTAAAGTTACCCATTAAAAATGGAGAAATCATTAAAAATCTTAATTATAAAATGCATAAATGTGATACTAGCCAAGAAAATGATAAAAATTACGTATTAGTAAAAATTGCAAACAGACTAATAAAACAATTATATGAGTATGAAAATAGCAAACAATGTAAAAAAAATGAATAAAAATTGACATTATTTCTATAAAATATTACAATTTTTTTGTGAGATTATTGCAAAATAAATTTCAAAGCCCAAGCTTTTAGCAAGGGTTGGCATGTGTACTACATCTTAATAGGTGTAGTTTGGTTACGAAATTAACCGCACTATGCCTAATTCACTATTTTTGCCGTTTTGTTTTTTGGTGTAGTTTGGTTACGAAATTAACCGCACTATGCCTATGTTTTTTCTATATTCTTCTTCTGTTATGGTGTAGTTTGGTGAAGAAATGAACCGCACTACCCACAAAACTTATGTATAATCTTCTTTTTACAACTGAAATAGGGGGGGAGGTAATACACTAGTTTACAATTACCCGCTCCAAGACGGTTCTTGGCACTCCAAGACCGGTTTCTCGGTGCTTTAGGACGGGTTTCGTTTTCTTGGCTGAATAGTTCATATATATTTAAGAAAAAATGATAATTTAATGATACATGGTGAATCAAATATCATTTTACCATAGGGAGTTTGTCTATTATTGATATAGCTAAGTCTTTATTAGCTTAGACTATAAAAGATGAAAATATGGAGTTGAAAATGTGGGCAAAAAAAAAGAGCTATGATAAACATCATAACTCTTTTTTTAGAATAACTAATAGCTTAAACTAATAAACTATTAATATTTTAACCAAACACCAAGTAATACACGATCTGCAGAATCTTTCTTAGCTGTTGTATCAAGACCATCTACAGGAAGAATAGTATTGTAGTTTTCGTCTTTCACATCATACATTGTATGTCTTAGTTGTGCAAAAACAGAAACATTTTCAGCTATTTGTCTATCGTATTGGAAATGAACAGCTTGTGCAGCAGCTGCAAAAACTGCTGAATCTACATCTGATGTAATTTCAGAAAAAGAATTATATCCTAAAGATACTGTATTCTTTTCTAAGAATTTGTATGAAGCTAAAACCATAAATTGGTCATTACTTAACTCAGTACTTATAGCACCAAGGTCTATGCCCCAAGTATTTTTCTTGTAAGAAGCATACAATGAAACATCGGCAATTGTATAACCTAAACCAACTAACATTACATTGCTATCGCCTTCACGTGAACCAGCATAATCAGCACTTCCAGTTTCTGCAGAACCTTTACCAAAGCTATCAGCTGATGGTGTTAGTTGACCATTTACATTATTCTGGTATCCTAAATCAACAGTTACACCATAGTCATTATACTTTAATAATGCTTCATAGCCATAAGCAGATACATCTTCAAGATTTACAGCCTTATCATCAACGATTGTATGAGAAACTACTTCAGGTAAATTATATTGTAATGATAATGTTAAACCAGCAAGTTTTGGTGAAATATAATTTATAGATCTTGTATAATTAGTAGAGTGTGCTCCCATATCTGAATACAAGTGAAATAAACCTTTGTTGCCGTAAGTTACGTCCATAGTTAAATATAGATTAGAATATTGATTACCAAACTTCAAAGTACCAAAATTACTTGTTTCAAAGCCTAACCAAGCTTCACGTTGCCCTAAAGCATCATAACGACCATCGGTAGCTAATTTGCTTGCTGCTCTCCAAACTACAAAACCTAAATCGGTTTCATGACGACCATCAATATTAACTACAGTAGTAATTTCCATAAAAGGTCTTGTAGCGGTATTGCCGTTTAAGCCTGTATTGTTAGTTTTAAGAAATAAATCTCCTTCAGCCCAACCATTAATATTAACGCCTGTATCACCTAAGTTATACCCAGCATTAGCTAGGCTTGAAACTAAAATAAATGGCAATGCCAATAAATATTTTTTCTTCATTTTATTATATACTCCTATTTATTATAAACATACTGTTTAGCATTATAATTACTTAAAAATAAAGAAATTACCATACACTAATAATTGTATATAAAATAAATTTGATATACAAGCACTAAAATAAACATTTACAACATATCAACTCTTAATATATTTAAAATGATAGCAATATTAACAATAATATATGTTCATATAGACAAAGATTAGATATGAATTTTTGTAAAAATTATTAGATGATGAAAAAGTTATAATATCATTTTGATAGAATCATGGATATGAAATAACAATCAAAGTTCATTAATTTCAATTTTTACCATCTTGTAACATAAGATGCGTTTTATAGCAGGTTAATCCTTGTAAACATTAATATAGCTACATCTACCATTGATTGTATTTTTCGTATATTTTTCAATTCAATAGCCTAAATTCATATATTAATTTATAGGATTCGTTATAGAGGGGAATCATTTAAACAATATAAATAACACCTAGTAGATTGTATTTGTTGTGTTATACACTTTAATTAATTGTTATTCTTGACAAGTATGAATAGACGTGCTATTATAAATTTCAAGTATTAAGGAGCAATATGAAATAATGAAAAAAAAAGGTAAGAAAAAGACACAGAAGAAAAAATATAAGGTTAGCTTCATAGAATTTGTAGAAAGTTCGTTATATATTAGAACAAAAAGCAACGCAGTACAGCCATTTCAGTTGAACAGAGAGCAAAAATATATAATAGATGCTTTAAATGAGCAAAAACAAAGAATAGGAAGGGTTAGAGCGTTAATTTTAAAAGGCAGACAAATAGGCATTACTACCTTGTTAGCAGCACGTTCGTACTACAATTGTATTACCTATGAAGGCTACAGAGCATTAATTTTAACTCATAGGCAAACAGCTACTAATAATGTTTTTGATATTATTAATAGATATTACAATTATTGTGAAGATGATATGAAGCCAGAAAGTACAATTCGTAGAAATCAATTAATAGATTTTACAGACCTAGATAGTTCCATTATGTTTGCCACAGCAGGAGGTATAGATGTTGCCCGTTCGGAAACTATCCAATATTTTCATGGCAGTGAGGTAGCATTTTGGAAGAATGCAAATAATCATCTTCTTTCTATTATGGCGGCAATACCTGATTCAGATAATACAGAAATTATTCTTGAAAGCACATCAAGTGGACCAGAGGGCTTATTTTATGAAATGTGTATGCAGGCACAAAAGGAGCAAAGTGAATTTTTAGTAATTTTTATTCCTTGGTTTTGGCATGAAAATTATTGTGTAAAAGAAGTAGCAGATATTAAATATTCCGAAAACTGGTTAAATTATAGTAAGCATTATAATTTAAGCCCGGAACAATTGCTTTGGGCTTATAAAAAGAATTTATTACTTAGTACAAATACAGGTGAAGACCCTACGGTTGGACCATGTTTTGCATTTTATAAAGAATTTCCTGCTAGTTTAGCAGAAGCCTTTAAGTATTCTAAATATAATATTTTGATACCTCTTGAGCTGTTACATAGTAGGGCATTAGATAAAAACTTTCATTTAGGTGATAGTATTAGTAACAAAATAAGGAATCAATTTTTAAATGAACAAAAAATAGAGAAAATTATTTTTGGCGTAGATATTGCAAGGGGTGGAGGCGATTTTTCATGGATTATAGATCGTCAAGGCAGTTTTTTAGGTTTTAATGTGAATGAAAAAGTTAATATGGCAGATACCATGCAAATTGTAGGTTGGATTGCAAAATATATACAAGAATTTAACCCATATAAAGTTTGTATAGATGCAGGCGGTGGTGGGGTTGGGGTGTATGATCGTTTAAAAGAATTAGGTTATAACAATATTGTTCTTATACATTTTGCCTCTAAATCGGTTAATCCGCAAAAGTATTTGAATAAAAGGGCAGAATTGTGGTGTTCTTTAAAAGAATTTTTATCTTTAGAGAATTTTATTGTAGAAGATAGCATCTTATTTCAACAATTATCTTCCCTAGAATACACCTATACCTCAAATGGACAAATACAGTTAGAAAAGAAGGAACAGTTAAAAAAACGTATTAAGCAATCACCCGATGGTGCAGATGCAGCCGCTTTAACCTTTGCTATAGATGCAATACAGGAATATAAGGTGCAAAGTTATATTAGTTCATCTAATAATGAGTTTAATCCATTTGATTGGTAAATATAAATAAAAGTAATAAAGAGATTAATAAAATATGAAAAATAATCATCAAAAAATCATTGATTATACAATTAAATTGTATGATAAGTTACAAGAAGAGCGGGCACCATTAGAAAATATTTGGCAACAGGTGGTAGACTATGTAAGACCACAGCGATCTTTGAATCCACAGAGTGGTGGCAACAGCAAGGAAATTTATGATGCTACTGCCTCAAGAAGTTCCGAGATGCTTATTTCAGGGTTATGGTCTTTGGTAAACTCATCTGCGGGTAATTGGTTTGGTTTGAAATTTTCCAATAAAAATTTAGCACAGAATGAAGAAGCATTATCTTGGCTTTCTTCTGCAAATAAACTTATGAAAGATAACTTAAGTGATGCTTCTTCAGGCTTTTATTATAAGTCTTATGAATTTTATGCCGATTTAGTATGCTTTGGCACAGCAATTTTTTATTTAGGTGAAGACATATCAAATAAAAAAATAGTTTACCAAAGCGAACATTTAGGCAAATCCTTTATTCATCAAACTTATCATAACATAGATACCATTGTTAAATCTATTACCATGAATACTACACAGGCTGTTGAGTTTTTTGGTTTAGATAAATTATCTAATGTAATTCGTAAAACTTATAAAGAGGGCAAAGAAGATACCCATATTTTTTTACACCTAACTATACCTGCTAAGTATTTTAATGATAAGCTTGCCATTATGAAGGGTATGAAATTTTCATCAATATACATAGATACAGAAGATAATAGCATAGTGTTACAAAGTGGTTATTACGAATT
Organism: Alphaproteobacteria bacterium; assembly: GCA_947460385.1. GTDB lineage: Bacteria > Pseudomonadota > Alphaproteobacteria > WRAU01 > Hepatincolaceae > CANHGT01. The sequence continues at coordinate 26,100 of CANHGT010000002.1, read as the reverse complement.
TCCCTATATGATTGCACGGTGGTATACCAATTCAAATCAAGACTATGGACAATCACCAGCCACAATATCTTTGCCTGATATTAAAATGATTAATGCTATGTCTAAAACTATGCTAATTGCAGCTCAAAAACAAATTGATCCACCTATTTTAGCACCAAATGAAGCATCTATTCAAGGCATTAAAGCAAATCCCGGTGGCATTATTTATGGTGGGGTAGATCCTTTAACGGGTAATCAATTAATTAAACCATTAATGATGGGCGGTGATATCAGTAATTCCCATGAATTACAAGAGCAAAGGCGTGAAGCAATTAAAGAAGCGTTTTACTACAATTTACTTCTAAGTAATTATAAAGTGAATGCCACAGCTACGGAAGTTTTAACCAACGAGGAACAAAAACTGCGTATCTTAGGACCTAAAATTGCTAGAATTCAAACAGAATTTTTATATCCACTATTAAAAAGACTGTTTGCTGTTATGTTACGGCTAAATTTATTCCCACAAACACCTTGCAAAATAAGTGCTTTAGATGTTGAAGTAGATTTTTTTGGTCCATGGGATAGATATAATAATTTATCTTCCAGTTTAGGGCTAAATCATTTATATAGCACCATTTCTAACATCAATCAGTATGATGCAGGAATTAAAGACATGGTTAATTGGGAAGAGGTTATGAACTTAACTGTAGCAGGGAATGGATTACCTAATAATATTATTAATCAAAAAATCAATAAGGAGTGATTTATGAAAAACGGTTTAACTTGGCTATTTTTACTGTTTGGTAAACAAAAAGCCGAAGAAGCAAGCAAAGCATGGAAAAATGTATTTAACAGCGAAGATCAAGCGGTGATCTTCGTTCTTAAAGACCTAGCTAACTATTGTAACTTTAATAAGTCTAGTTTTGTTCCTAAAGATAAAGAGCAAACCTTTTTTAATGAAGGTGCTAGGGACGTATATTTGCATATTTTAGAAATGGCAAATTTAGATGTTAATGAGGTTATTGAATTATCTAAAAAAATATAAAAAGGAGGAGTAAGTGAATACTGAAATAAATAGTCTAGGCAATGAAGAGCTAGCAGTAGAAGTTAGTGTGTTGCCAAGTAATGAGGTTGTTAACGAGCAGATTTTAAACGCTGTAGAGCTAGAATTTTTACAAAATTTAGCCATTAAGTTGGAATTATCAGAACAACAACAAGTAATTATGAAGGCAGAAGTAGAAGAATTTCATAACAATTACGTGAATCATCAGCATGAAAATAATAAGCAAGAAATATTGGCTAATAAATTAGAACAATCATGGGGTGATAGTTATGAAAGCAATCTTATTTTTGCAAAACGTGGATTATCTTGGCTTAACATCAATGATTTAGATGATGTATCACAGGTTGATGAATTTGCTTTTATTAATCATATGGTTAATTTAGGTAAGATGTTATCTGAAGACAGAAGTGTTAAGTTAACAGATGTTAATAACTTTCAAATGTCTAAAAAAGAAGCTATTAAACAACGAGATAATTTTGTTAAAAATCCAAAAAACTTGGAAGCACTTTATAATAAAAGCCACCCGGAACATAAAAAAATTATGAATAAATTAAATATGTTTCATGAAACAATAAGCAAAAACAATAGTTAATTAAATAAAAAATACCAAGGAGATAAAAAGATGAGTAATATATCAGATATGATGAAAGAAGGATACAACATGGCAGTATCCTTAAATTTACAACAAAAAGGTTCAAAGTTATCAAGCTGTGTTAGAGAAGAGATTCAAAATACAGAAAGATATTCTTATGATAGTATTGCCCCAACAGAAGCACAACAAGTATCAGGCAGAAATGGTGATACTCCAATTTTAACCACCGAGTTTGATCGTAGGGTTATCAATTTAACCACATGGGATTGGGGCGATTTAATAGATAAAACCGACCAACTAAAATTTTTAACAGATCCAACATCAGCATATGCTTTAAATGCCTCATATGCCCTAGGTAGAGCTAAAGATAAATCAATTATAACCTCCGCACTCGGTAATGCCTATACAGGAAGCAAGGGTGAAACAACAGTACCTTTGCCTGACTCCCAAAAAATCATAGTAGATTTTGAAGAGAATGCTGGTGTTGAAACAGGTTTAACTATAGCCAAATTAAGGCAAGCCAGACAGATGCTAGATGATGCCGATGTAGATGATGACGAAGATCAATATTGTATAGTTACCGCAAAACAAGTGAGTGATTTATTAAGAACTACTGAGGTAACATCAGAAGATTATAATACGGTAAAAGCATTAGTAGATGGTAAAATTAATACTTTTATGGGCTTTACTTTTAAAAGAATCAGCTCTTCTATGTTGCCAAAAACAGATAATATTAGAGAAATTTTCTGTTATGCAAAATCGGGATTATTACTTGCCACAGCAGGAGACATTAAAACAGATATCAGCGTAAGGGCAGATAAACGTATGGCTACCCAAGTATATGCTTCTTTATCTTGTGGGGCATCAAGAATGGACGAAAAAAAAGTAGTTAGCATTTCATGTGCTGAAGAGCCAAAAGCAGAGGGTGAATAACTATAAAAAAGGCTAAATTTAACCAATTATTATAATTATATTTAATAAATAAAAGGGGGAGATATATTCATATCTCCTTCATTTTATAAGAAAAAAGGTAACAACCATGATTTATACAGACCTTGATATTTGTAATCGTGCTTTAAGAAAAATAAAACAGAATATGATTACATCTTTAAATGAAGATAGCAAAGAAGCATCACATTGCAAATTTTTATATCCAATGATTAAAGCCGAGGTATTAAGTAAATATTCTTGGAAATGTGCTATTAAAACTTTAGAACTATCTAGCAAAAAAACTACAAATTATAAATTAGATTATAAGTATGAGTTCTTTTTACCACGAAATTGCTTAAGGATTCTTAATGTCAACGGCAATACTAATTATCATCGTGATGGTCAGTACATATATCACAATAGTGAAATAATAAAATTGCTTTATATTGCCAATGTTGATGAGGAATTTTTAAGTATTAATGTGGCAAATGTCATAGCTTGTAAAATGGCAGTGGAGCTATCTTATAGTTTTTTTGATAATAGTACTCTAATTGGCTTTTTGCAAGAATGTTATAACAGGGAATATAAAGAAGCTTTAGATTTAGACAGTCAAGAAGGAGCTATTAGTAATTATATAGAGTTAGATGAACCAACATGGATACAAGCTAGGAATTAGGTGCATAATGAAAAAATTCAATGTTGAAATTACAGGTTTTTCCCATGGTGAGGTAAGTGATTACTGTTCATATTTTAATAAAAATATTATATATATGGAAACAGCTAAACAAATTTCTAATTTAATTGTTACCACCTATGGTGCAATCACTAGACGTCCGGGAAGTGAATTACTTAATATATTTACTATCTCTAATATGAGCAGAAGATTAATAAGTTTTCAATATAAAGCCGATGTTTTTGTGATAGATATTGCCCCCGGAACATTATATTTTTATAAAAATAATGTACCACTTCTTATTAATGGTAGTCATTACACAATAAACCATTCTTGGCAAACAGAAGCGGTTAAAAATTTATGTTGGGTAGTAGATGATGTTAATAATATGATCTATTTTTTTGAGAAAAATACTGAACCAAAAGTGATAAAGCTTGTAGATAATCATGTATTTATTCTTGAAAATTTTAATATTGAAGATGGTCCATACGATAAAATAAATACTCAAGACATAAGCCTAAGTTTTGAAAGAATTACAATTGGTGGTGTAAATCAAATTAAAATAACAGCCACTACTACTTATTTTTCTAGTAAAGATTCAGGTAAACTGCTAAGGGTATTCCATGATAATTATTGGGGCGTTCTAAAATTAGACCATATTAATGGAGATACAGCAATAGTATATTCTGTAGAGGTTAAGCCATTAAAATCACTGGGTGCAACTAAATATTTTCGTAAATCTTTATGGTGTAAAAGTTTAGGATATCCATCATTAGCTTGTATTTTTAATGGGCGTCTATATTGCGCTAAAACACTTGATAATAGTACATCAATTTGGGTATCTAATTTATGGCAATATAATAATTTTGCCCCAACAACCACAGTAGATAATACAGATATAATTAGTGAAGAAAATGCTATTTCTACCTCAATAAGTGAGGGTAAAAGCATTATGTGGCTTAATTCTAGTAAAGATAGTTTACTTATTGGTAGCCAAGAGGGTATATTTAGTTTATCTGCCTTGAATGTAGATGAAGCTATTTCTCCACTAAATTGCAATATTAATAAAATTAGTAGTCAGAACACATCATCTGTTGTTTATAGTGATGGTGATAAAACATTCTACAGTAATTATCATAAAAATCATTTATATTGTGTTTATATAGTAGAAAACAAAATACTGCAAGAAGAACATATTAATTTACAAGCATTACATTTATTTATCAGCCCAATAAAAAATATTGTATGTGTTAAATATCCATTTAATATGTTATGGGTGATTTTAGAAAATGGTGATTTACTATGCGGAACACTTATGCAAGAAAATAATGCCACTAAAGTAGCATGGTCTTCTCATAAATTAGGTGGTAATAACAAAATAGATGATATTGCCACAGGGTATAAATTACAACAAGAGTTTCTTTATTTAGGATTAGACAGACAAATTAATGAAGTTAATTATCAGTGCTTAGAAATGATTAGCTTTAGAGACTTTGTGCATTTATACAAATATGGCAATATAGATAAAAATTATTATTTAGATTGTTACCAAAAACACCAGCTAAATAGCCAAACAATTGATGATTTAACTACCTTTAACAATGAGAATATATCTATTGTATCGGCAGACAATAGTATTTATTTTGGTAAAATGCTTGTAAAAGATAACCAAGTAGAACTAATGAATCCATACAGTAATCAAGATGTTATTGTTGGCTATAACTTTGATTCAACTTATGCAAGCCAACATTTAGAAAACTTAATACTAGATAGTTCAACATATGGGCTTAATAAAAAAATTGAAAATATTTACATAGGAACCATCAATTCAGGAAATTTGAATATAGTAGATAATAACAATAGCTATAGAATGCAAGATATTTTTAATATGAGTTTAGTGAACAGTACAAAGAATAGCCATATTCAAAGTGTATCTGTAGATTTTCCTTGGCATATTAGCCCAAATATTACTCTACAGCAAGATATTCCTAAATCTATGAATGTTTTATTTATTAAAGCTATTATAACAACCAATTAAATAATAAACAATAGGAGAGAAACAATGTTTCCAAGATTTAAAGACTGGTACAAGTCGGAACAAGATAATATTTTAGCTAAGTCTACCCAAGCATTATATGACATAGATAAAGACTATATAGAAAAACAATCTAAAGTGAAAAACAGCAATATTAAAGGTGGAATGGGAGGCACAAAAGATGATTTACTATTTGCCCAGAATTATGAACATGAACAAACAGTTAATGAGCTAGAACAGGCAAAGGACGAGGCATTGCAACAAGCCAAGGCAAAATATTTGGAATCTTTAAAAAAAGGTAAGCAAGGTTTTGATTTTGGGCATATTTTAGATTTTATTAAAAGTGCAATATAAGGAATAAGGTAATGAATGAAGAGTTTATTATATATGAAAGTAAAGGACAGAAAACATTTGAATGTCCTTTGCAATTAAGTTATATAGAAGAATTAAAAGTATTCATAGATGCCATATTAGTTTCTAATACAGAATACGCTTTAGAAGATTTTGGCAAAGATGGGCAGAAAGTAGTTTTTCACCAAATTATAGGCACAGTGAACAATCCTGTAACAGTTTTATTAAAAAAAGATGTTCTAGTAAAAAGACAAACCTGCTTTGATAATATAAGCCAAATTCGTGCAGATATTTTAAATGTAGAACTAGATAATGTGTTTAGAAATCAAACGTATTTTAAAAATATTTTAGATAAAACAGTTGTAAGCTTAGAAGGTGAATACCTTTTTCTTCCTAAAGCAGAAGAGGGTAAAACCTTACTATGGAGTAATAATCAATTAAGTAATTCCTTCTATAATATAGATGAAACACTAAGCACATTAGTAGATTTTATGAATACAGGAGGAATAGATTTTTCAGGCATCACAGCCAATAAAGTTTTATATAGTCATGGCAGTAACATATCCAATGTTAAAGAAGCCTTAGATGATTTATTTAACAATCAGGGTAGTGGAGGTGGAGAAGGCGGGGGTGGTGCTATAGAAAATATCCATGCCTCTAAGGTAATTTATGAAAAGACCGACCTATCTATTAGTAATGCCGAGCAAGGCTTTAATTATTTAATTGAAAAAAGCAACAATATTATTACCTTACCTATTGATTCTAAAGATATTACGGTTATTCATGATAATATTGATGGTACAACTTTACAAGATGCGGTGAATCAATTATCAGAAAGTGCAGGAATACTATATAGTAACACAAGTAGCCACTTAGAAAATTCTGAAACTGTACAAACTGCAATAGATAGCTTAAATAAAAAATTAGATGATTTTATTGCCAAACAAAGTAGCAATAATGAATATAATGGTGCATTGCATATTATTATTTCAGGACCCATAGGAACAGATGCCACATCTAATCACATAATATATAAAAATGCTAAGATAGTATCTGTAGATTGTACTAAAACCCCATTAAGCCTATGCTTCTCTAATAATAATAAAAAAATCATTCAACAATATAGCGGTGTTTATGATATTAATTTTACCGAGGTTAATAAAAAATACTACATTTATGCCGATTTAATGAGCAATAATATATCTTTTGGCTATACAGATAAAACACCTTCTTACTTATGTTTTAATCCACTGATTTCTAAAGCATTACTATGGGACCAAGATAGCTATATTGCAGGGGCAGATTTTTTTCATATTCCAACAATGACCATGTACAACAGTAGTGGGCAAGCCATAAATAGATTATATATTGGGCAGGTAGAGTTCAATGATTCAGGTGCTATTAAATATTTGAACAATTATTGTCATGGTGATTATTACTCGTGCAATTTACAATTAAAAGCAAATGCGTTTACAGAAATTCCCAATAGAATTGGCAACAATGTTATTTTTACCAATATTACTAGCCAGCTAGTAATTCCATCTGCAATAACAACAACAATTACATCAAAAAATCAATTTGCTACGCACAGTCCAATTAGAAATCCTACAAAAACTGATGAATCATTAGAGGGTCTAGAATATAGCTTTACAGAAAGTGTAATTCAAATATATTTTCCTTCAACATCAGACAAAACATCGTCTCATTATCTAGGAGATGGTCCCGGCACTTACAAAGCCCCTTTGTCTTGTAGCGATACGAACATTAGAGTTGTAATTAAAAGAGCATTTTAAAGTGGATATCTAATAAAAAAAGCCCTAAATAAATAGGGCTTTATTTTTATAATTTTAGTTTTGCATACAAGCTTAATTTCATTAAGCTATCAGCTGAAATATCAGGAGAGTAGCCAGGTGGTATATCTACATAAACTCTAGCAATATTAAGTAGGTCGCTAAAATTAGTATAATATCCTAATGACACTCCGTATGACATATTGTCATTATATTCATGATTAAACAACGTTCCTACTCCAAACAAACCACCCTGATTACCAACAAAACCACCAATTTGCATGTTTTTATTAGCATCTAATGAATAAAAAGCATTTAATAAAGGAACCGTAGTGATTTTGCTATCTTCCAACATATTATTTGTAGCTTTAATATTGCCACGAAGTAAAGATGCCGTAGTATAAAAGCTTAATGCACTAATGCTAAAATCCCACTTAGTTCCTTTATATTGTAAAGTAATATTGCTTAAAAAAGTATTACTGTAATACATAGAACCATGTTCTGCAAGAAAGTTTAAATAATCTGTTTGCTCTTGGTTTAAAGTTCCTAAATAATTATCTAAATATAAGTCAGTATCAATAAAGAAATTATGCTCGGTTTCATCAACAACAAATTCTGCCTGTATGGTATATTTAGAATTAATATTATAAGACATTTCTAGTGCTATAGCTTTGCTTTTAGCATAAGAAGTAGCATCGGTTACACTTTTAGGTGGACCATTATCACCTGATTCAACAATATTGTTTGAAATATTAAAACTACCATTATTGTTTTTAAACACATTAACATTTCTATCTACACCACCTAAATAGCTAACCCCATTAAAGTAAGTTATAGCAAAAACAGTGTCTTGCCCATAATATGTATTACGTACAGCCCAGCTATTTGGTATTTTGTTGTTTTCATTAAAAATTTCTTTACCATAAAAATTCATAAAAAGTGGGGAGAGACGATGGTCTAAAAAGTAATAAAATTTAATTTCATTATTATCAGAAGGGAACACAGAAAATGTAGCTAAATCTTGAGGATATAGGAAATCATTTCTAGAGGGAGACAAAGTAATTAGGTTATCGTTAAGTGGTAAAATTAACAAACCAATAACCGATAGCCCATCAACCTGTCCCCAATTTAAGTGTTGCCTACCTAATGAAAATTCAAAGTATTTAGATGGATTAATTTTAAAGTAAAGTTCATTTAACTCTAATTTCTTATATTCTGTAGCAATTTGTAAATCGGGCAAATTTTCATAGTAAGCAGGACACACAGTTTCAGAATCGTAATACTTACATTCTGAAACAAAGTTAATTTCATATTTAGAATAAAAATATCCAAGCTTAGCATTTAAAGAAAACCAAGACCAACTGTCGGCAAAAGATACAAACGAAGCCCCCGTAATTGTGTTGCCACCATCGGCAAAACTTGGTAGTAGCCCTGCTTCAAAAGTAAAGTTTTGTTTAATATAAGAAAAAAACGAAGAATTATTAAAACTATTTTTGTCTTGCTGATACGATATATTGTTTTGTTTTATATCATCTGTAGAAAAACTATCGTATGATGAGGTTGTTTCTTTAGCCATAATAAAATTAATATTACAACCTAACAGAGATATTAAAAAATAGAAGGTGTAATATTTCATTTAGAAAAAATTTTAGTTAAATTATTGTTGAAATCATTATATTGCATTTAATATTTTTTGTCAAACAAGTATTGATGTTGAAATTTTTCTTGACTACAAAATGTTTTTTATTTACAATTGTGTTGTAAAGCAATTTATATTTTGTTATTCTTTGTTTTAATTAGGGGTAAAAATAAGGCAATATTTAATTATAGGGAGATTTTAGAAATGAAAGTTGGTGCATTAAAAGAAAGTAAAAATAATGAATATAGAGCATCATTAACTCCCTCTTCTGTTGTTGATCTAAAGAATCAAGGACACGAGGTATACATACAAAGCGGTTTAGGGCATGGAATAAATTTTGAAGATGAAGATTATTCTAAGGTTGGTGCAACAATCGTTAATTCTACAGAAGAATTAATTGCAGTTTCATCTTTAATAATTAAAGTTAAAGAACCAACAGAACAGGAATGTTTGTTGTTAAATGAAGATAAAGTTATTTTTACATACTTACATTTAGCAGCTTTTCCTATACAGCATAAATTGTTAAAAGAATCAAACAGTGTTGCAATTGCTTATGAAACAGTAACGTCTCCTAACAATGGATTGCCATTGCTTGCACCAATGAGTGAAGTGGCAGGAAGATTAGCAATTTTAGCAGGTGGGCAGTATCTATTAAAAAGCAGTGGTGGTAAAGGAATATTATTAAATGGAGTTCCGGGTTGCAAACAGGCAAAAGTTGTAATTATTGGTGCAGGAGTTGTTGGTATAAATGCGTTAATTACCGCTGTGGGTGTAGGTTCTCAAGTTGTAATATTAGATACCAACATAGATAAATTAAGAGAACTAGATAAACTTTATGGTAACAGAATAACTACTCTATATTCATCACAATACAACATTATTCACAGTATCAAAGATGCAGATATGATAATAGGGGCAGTTTTAATACCCGGTGGTAAAGCTCCTAAACTTATTACAAAAGATATGTTAAAATTATTGCAGAAAAAAACTGTTATTATAGATGTAGCAATTGATCAAGGTGGTTGTTTTGAAACATCTCGCCCTACAACTTACGATAATCCCGTATATGAAGTAGATGGTATTATTCATTATTGTGTGGCTAATATGCCGGGGGCAGTTTCTAGTACATCATCTTTTGCTTTAAATAATGCTACCTTACCATATATATTACAGTTAGCAAATCATGGATACAGAAAAGCTTGCATCAATAATATCTACTTAAGACAAGGCTTAAACATTATGCAAGGAAAAGTTGTTAATAAAACATTAGCTGAATCAATAAATGAGGTATATGTTGACCCTATAGAATTATTGTAAAATAGATAATTATTTATATTTTACCAACATGTTTTTCTAAGCTTAATTTATGTTTAGCAACCTTGTAAGAAGTCTTATAAGTGTATGCAGTAAAATATTTAGCTATATATTAATTCACTAACTTTTAATTACTCTTGCATTTTATTTATAATACTACTATATTATTTTCTAGTGTATTAAAATTTCAAAATGGGGTTTATTTTTGCAATTCTTACCTTTTTATGAATTGTTATTTATTTTTTTTAATGTGTTTTGTTTTTGCACATTTATATTCATTCCTTTATTTTTTTTAATAGTAAAGATATTCTATTATAATAAAGATTTTGATTATTTAAAAATGAATTACGTTATTTTATTCTATCACTTTCCTCTAGCACTATTCATCTATTTTTTCCATGAATTATTTATTTTGCAAGATAATATATTGATAGGTTTAATGTTGATTGTGGTAAACTTTGTATATTTTTCTCCCCTAGTCTATATTTTACACCGTAAAATTTTTTTACAAACTACTATGGTAGGTTTATTAAATTTATTTTTAATATTTATGTCTCTACAGTATTTTTTGTATTACGCCTTATATAATATTTCTAACTAATCTTAATTAAAAAGGTATTCTTTATGAAAAAAATATCTATATTTATTTTTCTAATATTTATAATGTTTTTGCAATACAATCTGCAAGCAAAAGATTTGCAAGTAGCAAAACAATTAACATCTATTATTCCATCTGTTTTATCAGTTTATAGTGCTAATTACACAAGTGCTAAAGAAAAAGAACTTTTTTTTAAAACAGATGTGGCAAAAGGATTTCAAGTATCTACAGGGTCGGGCGTTATTATTAAAGATGATGGAACTTTTATTACAAATAGCCATGTTATACAAGGAAGAAATATTATTAAGGTGGTATTATCTGATGGCAGATTAATGAAAGCAAATGTTTTAGCAGTTAATACCGATCTAGATTTAGCATTGTTAAAGATAGAAGCTACAGGGGTTAAATTTAATCCAATTAAAATTGTATCTTCAAAAGATATTCTGGTGGGAGAAACTATTTTTGCTATTGGCAATCCTTTTGGAGTAGGCATTTCTTTAACCTCAGGAATTATTTCAGCACTACCCCATGATAAATTATCAGCAAAAGTAAGCATGGGTAGTTTAATACAGGTAGATGCTCCTATTAATCCTGGTTCCTCAGGTGGAGCTTTAATTGATGCAGATAGTAATTTAATTGGAATTACTTCATCTATTTTTAGCAAAACAGGTTCTTTTGTAGGTATTGGCTTTGCTATTCCATCTGATGTAGTAAGTTTGTTTATAAAGCGGTCATCTGCGGGTAAAAAAATTAATCAATATTGGTTAGGATTCTCGGCTGTTAATGTAACAAATGAAATTGCTAAAAAGAAAGGTTTAGAGTATCCAAAAGGCATTATTCTTACCCAAGTTTTTCCAGGAGGGCCAGCAGATAAAGCAAAACTTAAGATAGGCGATATTATAATTAATTTTGATAATAATCCTGTTAATAAAATGGCAGAGATTAGCTTCCTTGTGGCTTCCCTTGAACAGGCTACAGCAAAAAATATAGTTATAATGCGTCAAAATACAAAAATTGAAACTACTATTACTCCTTCTGTTCCCGTTGAAACTATCCCCAGAAGTGAATTAACCATTGAAAAAGGATTGTTTACAGGTGTAACAGTAGCAAATAATTCCGATGCAGTAAATTTTGAAATAAATGGTTCATCATTTGAAAATGGTGTAGTGATTTACCGTATAGATCTTAATAGCTTTTTATATAATTTAGGTATAAGGCGAGGCGATTTAATTGTTTCGTTAAATCTAAAAACAGTAACTGATGTTAAAGATTTAAAAATAATTATGGATTCTATAAAACCTAAAACCCCAATTAAGTTGTTGTTAAAACGTGGCATAGATACTATTGATATTACAGTTTCTTAAATGCAAAAAGTAAATGAAAATTTTGTAATTATTCAAGCTTCAAAAGTAGATGCTGGATTAAGGTTAGATAAATGGTTGATAAAACATTTTCCTAATTTGAATAATGGGTTTGCCCAGAAAATTATTCGTAAAGCTTTAGTGAAAGTAGATGGTAAAAAGGTTGATTTTAACTATAGGCTTATAGAGAATCAGCAAATTAAAGTTCCAATTACCCTTATTGAAGCTATAGATAGCAATAAGGACATTAAGCAAGATTTAATTAATCTGAATTTGGGAGTTTATAAAAAAACTATTGAGTCCATTAAAGCTAACCTGTTGTACAAAGATGATGATTTTCTTGTTATTAATAAGCCTTATAATTTAGCAGTACAAGGTGGCTCTAATATTACATTTAATTTAACCCATGTTTTGCCATTTTTACAATTTGAAAGCAATGAAGTGCCTGTTCTAGTACATAGGATAGATAAAGACACCTCAGGATTGTTAGTATTAGCAAGGAATGTGATATCTGCTAGATATATGTTTGAAAAGTTTAAAAATAAGGAAGTGAATAAGCAATATTTATGTTTGGTTGATGGCATTTTGCCAATTAAGGTTGGCACTATAGATGCGCCACTACTTAAAACAGGTGAAAGTCCTAACCAAAAAATGGTAATTGATAATGCAGGAAAGCAAGCAATTACAAACTATAAAGTGTTAAATGAAAATAATGGAATATCATTGGTTGAGGTGTCTCCTGTAACAGGTAGAACGCATCAAATTAGGGTTCATATGGCAAACTTTTTACAAGCTCCAATTTTAGGAGATTTTAAATATGGCTATAAAAAAAATGCTAATATGAAAGTTTCTAGGCTGTATTTACATGCAAAGCATATTAATTTTACATCTTTTAATAATAAAATTATTGATGTAAATTGCCATGTAGAGCAATCATTTCAAGAGTTATTAACTTTTTTACAACTATAAGTAATCAAAAAAAGAAGTTTGAGAAATTACATGATTTTCTGTAATAACGGTATTATCTTGTACGTTAATATGATTAATGGAGATGTTGCTAAACTCAAGAATCCAGTCGGTAATTTGTTTACGATGACACTTATCATAATTCCAAGTAGGACCCATAAGAACAACGTTTGCCTCTAAAGATATATCAACTATACGTTGTAAATATTTAAGAATTTTTGCACTGGGTTTATGATATTGGGATATATTTTTATGACTAAGAATAGGTACATGATAATATGTTATAGAAGACATACTGCAAAGTTCTTGCAAAACTTCTTTATTAAATTGCGGAGCATATTTAGAATAGGGTACTCCTCTAACATCTAGCAATGAAATAATTTTATAATTTTTCAAGATGTTAATAAAATCATGTGGTAATAATGTACTATGTCCAACGGTATAAAGCATAATTTTACCATAAATAGATAATTATTAGTTTAGTTAGTTATAATTCTTTTTGTGTAAAGTTAAAAAGTTATATTGTTGCTTATAAGCATATTTTATAGGTATTTGTAATGCAATGAAAATAATATTAATACCACAAAATTATATCATAATAACTTTGTAGTTCAATGAAATAATTGTGTTGATTTATTGTTTAAAATTGATATAATTGTTTTGTGTGTGTAAATCACATGTTGTTATATATCAAATTAAGGAGTTCAATTATGAAAAAAATATTAGTATTATTATTTTTAGGTTTATTCGCTTTTAGTGCAACAGCTTTTGCAGCAAGTGATAAAACATCTAAAAAAGATGAAAAATCAAAAGAATCAAGCAAAGATGGTAAGGCTAAAGGTACATCTAAAACAGAAATTAGACCTTTATCGCAAAAAGCAAAAGATGAAGCAGCGAAATAATTTCGTTGTAATAATTAAAAATTGTACATATTTGCACATTCTTTAATTATTATATTTAGTGTTTGATAAAAAATGAGTATGCTTTTGCAAGTATGCTCATTTTTTTTATTAATAGAATTTTAAAGTCTTCCTATTATAATCTATTTTTATCGGTATAATAGGGATTTATATGATTTTATTTGCAAGAAATTCTAACAATCGCTTAAGTAAGTGGTGGTGGAATATAGATAAAGTAATCTTACTTTGCATATTGTTATTGTTAATTTTTAGCATTATTTTAGTATCTACTGCTTCCCCATTTGTAGCTGTAAGAATTGGCTTAGAACCTTTATACTTTATTAAAAATCAAATCATATATATTTGTGCATCTATAATGTTAATTTTAATCATTTCATCTATTTCTTTAGAACGTAATATTAAAATTGCTTTTATTACTTTTGCTGTGGCTGTACTTTTAATGATTTTTATGGTGTTTTTTGTAGGTGAAATTAAAGGTGCAAAAAGATGGATTAATATCGGTTTTTCTTTACAGCCATCTGAATTTGCCAAGGTTACTTTTCCCATTGTTTTATCTTATATATATTATTTTTTGTATAAAAAAAATTTTGATGTTTTGCGAATATATTTTCTTTTGTTTTTAATATATATAATACTTGCTTTATGTTTATTATTGCAACCCGATTTAGGTATGACAATTTTAATTACTATGATTTTTGGTGCCTTGCTTATATTAACAGGTATATCTTTATTTTGGATATTATCTTTATGTTTTTTATCGGGGCTTGGTTTGTTATTTGCATATTTTTTGTTTCCCCATGCTAATTATCGTATTAATCATTTTTTATTTGAGCAAAACTCGTACCAAGTTACTAAAGCGTTGAATGCAATTATGAGTGGTAAAATTTTTGGCAAAGGAGCAGGGCAAGGATCACTAAAAAAGTATCTTCCTGATTCTCATACTGACTTCGTGTTTACTGTGGGTGCTGAGGAATTTGGCTTAATTTTTAATTGTTTTTTAATGATAGTATATATTGTCCTTATATATAGGTCATACAATGTTTTACTAAAACAAAGAAGTATGTTTAAGATTCTTGCACTGGGTACAACTATTGTATTAATATCGTTACAAAGTATTATTCATATAGCATCTAATATTAATTTAATACCAACCAAGGGTATGACTTTGCCATTGATTTCCTACGGAGGTTCTTCTATGCTATCTATGGCTTTATTAATGGGTTTTTTATTATCTTTAACTAAAAAAGATATTAATAATATTGAATTAAAAGAATAGGGTAATTTATGAAAATACTACTTTGTACAGGTGGAACAGGAGGGCATATATTCCCTGCTAAAGCTTTGTCGGACTTATTAATTGCTAAAGGGCACAAGGTAAGTGTTTTACTAGATAAAAGAGCATTTGCCTATTCTTATGTTTGGGATAGCAAAGTTCAGGTGAAAAAAATTCAAGCGATTGGCTTGCATAACAAAAATGTGTTTTTTATTATAAAAATGATCCTTATTTTAGGAGTTGGTTTTCTACAAAGCTTATTTTTTATATTATTTAATAAGCCAAAATTAGTAGTTAGCTTTGGTGGATACACTTCTTTGCCTGTTATTCTTGTGTGTATTATACTAAGAATTAAATTTATTCTACATGAACAAAATGCGGTTCTGGGTAAAGCGAATAGGCTTTTTGCTAAATTTGCCCAATATTTAGCATTGTCTTTTTCTAATACTAAGTTTGTTGAATTATATAAAAATAAGGTGGTTGTAGGCTTGCCTGTAAGAGATGTTTTCAGCAAAAGAGAAGCAATACTACAAACTGATAGTAATAAATTTATAATATCTGTGTTTGGAGGATCTTTAGGAGCCAATATTTTTTCTGAGAATATTCCTAATGCTTTTTTACAGCTTCCATGTTCCTTACAACAGCAAATTGTAGTGTACCATCAATGCCGTAAAGAAACATTAAATCAAACGGTAGATGTATGGAAAAAAACCCAAGTAGAATTCCATGTGGAGCCATTTTTTAATAATATTAACGATTTAATGCAAATGTCTGATATTATTATTAGTAGGTCAGGAGCATCAACTGTATTTGAAATTATGGAACTGGGTAAATATGCAATATATGTGCCATTTGCTAAGGCGACCGAGAATCATCAATATTATAATGCTTTAAATGCTAAAAATGAAATGGGTTCTGATATTATTTTAGAAAATGATTTTAATCCGACTATTATTGCTACTACGTTGCAAAATTTAATCTTAAATCAAAAGATATTACAGAATAAAAAAATACAAGCGAGTACTTTTATTAATAAAAACTCAACAAATGAAATGTACAATTTAATTATTAAAACTGTAGGATAAAAACTTTATGAATAATTTATTAAACTTTCCTTTTTCTTTAGTAAAAAAAATTCACTTTATAGGAATTGGTGGTATTGGAATGAGCGGAATTGCAGCTCTTTTTAAAGAATTAGGATTTGATGTGCGGGGTAGTGATGCTAAATCTACAGCAATTACTCATGCTTTACAAAATATTGGGGTTAAAGTTTTTGAAGGGCATGATATAACTAATATTCAAGATGCCGATATGGTTGTTATTTCCTCTGCAATTAAAACAAACAATGTAGAGTATGTGGAAGCATTAAAATTAGGCTTGCCAATATTTAAACGTGGTAAAATGTTAGCAGAATTAATGCGATTTAAATGGGGGATAGCTGTGGCAGGAACTCATGGCAAAACAACTACTACCTCTATAATATCCCATTTATTACAAGAGAGCGATTACGATCCTACCGCAGTTATTGGTGGAATTGTGAATGCTTGGAGTAATAATTCTATTATGGGTAAAAGCAATTGGTTGGTAGCAGAAAGCGATGAATCAGATGGTTCATTTTTAGATTTACCAGCAATAATTTCTGTGGTTACAAATATTGAAGAAGAACACATGGAGTATTATAAAGACTATGCAAATTTAGAGAACTATTTTACTAAGTTTATTAATAATATTCCTTTTTATGGTTTCTCGGTACTTTGTGTAGATAGCCCGGGAGTTGTAAATATTTTGCCCAAGGTTAAAAACAGTAGAATCTTAACCTATGGTTTTTCTCCACAGGCCGATTACAAAATTATGAATTTGTCTTATGTGGACGATGGCATTATATTTGACATTCATTGCAACCATAATGATAATACAGATATTATTACAGGAATACATTTGCCTATGTATGGAAATCATAACGTTCTGAATGCGGTGGCAGGTATTATTGTTGCCACAAATATAGGTATTTCTGTAGAACAAAGCAAAAAAGCACTTAAGAGTTTTCAAGGGATAAAGCGTAGATTTACACAAATTGGTTCACACAAGGGTATTAAATTTATAGATGATTACGCCCATCATCCATCTGAAATAGAAGCGGTTATTAGTTCTGCGAATCAAATTGTAAAAAAAGGAAAAACAATTACAATTGTTCAACCCCATAAATATAGTAGATTAAAAGCACAGTTTGACGGTTTCTGTAAATGTTTTAATAATACAGATATTGTTATTGTTCTTGATGTATACACAGCGGGCGAGATGCCAATTGAAGATTATAATTCACAAAAATTAGTTGATGGTATAATAGAACATGGGCATAAACAAGTATCATATGTTCAAGATATGAATGATTTATATCCCGTATTAAAAAAACTTACCACAGACAATGATATTGCTATGATAATTTTTATGGGAGCAGGAGATATTACCTATGTTGCTCCAAAAATCTTAACAATGTTCCAAGAAAATCAATAGAGCCAATTTAATGGAAAATATAAAAAAATTACTCAAAGGTGATTTCAAAACCAATGTTTCTCTAAAAAATTTTTCTTGGTTTAAAACAGGTGGTAGTGCAGAATATTTTTTTGAACCATATGATTTAGAAGATTTAATTGTTTTTTTAAAGAATAAACCAAGTAATATTCCTGTTTTTATTTTAGGTGCAGGTTCTAATATTCTAATAAGTGATAATGGATTTAATGGAGTAGTTATTAAGCTTAACGCATTTAATAAAATATCATATATGGGTGATGCAAAAATTTATGCAGAATCAGGATCTTTTAATTTATCTGTAGCGAATTTTGCTAAAGATTGCTTAATGGAGTATGATTTAGGAATTACCTGCTTTGAATTTTTATCGGGCATTCCGGGAAGCATAGGTGGTGGAATTTATATGAATGCAGGTGCATTTGGTAGTGAATTTAAAGATATTTTAAGCCAAGTAACTGCCTTAGATTTACAAGGTAATATCCATGAATTTGCAGTTGATGATTTAGGTTTATCTTATAGGGCAAATGCTTTACCCGAGCAATTTATTTTTATAGGTGCAACATTTCAAGGGAAAATTGATAGCAAAAATATTATTATTGCAAAAATGATTCATATTAAACATACTCGTGAACTTAATCAACCACAAAAAGTTAAAACTGGGGGTTCAACATTTGCTAATCCTACAGGCAATAAAAAAGCTTGGGAGCTATTAGATGCAGTAGGCATGAGGGGTTATCGTATAGGTGGAGCTTATTTTTCAGATAAACATTGTAATTTTTTAATTAATGATAATAATGCTACATCAAATGATATAGAAAATTTAATTCAACTAGCTAAGCAAAGAGTCAAAGATAAATTTAATATAGACTTACATGCCGAAATAAAAATTATAAGTTAAAAGAGGATTGCAGGAAATGGAAAAAAAAATTTTAGTTTTAATGGGCGGAGTTTCTCAAGAAAAAGAAATTTCTATAAATAGTGGAGAAGCCATATATAATGCTTTGAAAGCTTCAGGTTACAAGGTAGATAAATATATTCTAACTGAATCAATGGATAGCCTCATTGCTTATTTGTTAGCACATAAAGATGAAATTATAGTTTTTAATATGTTGCATGGTGGAGTTGGAGAAGATGGTCGTATTCCTGCACTTTTAGATTTACTATCCATTAACTATACTCATTCAGGCAGTTTCACCTCCAGCATTGCCATGAATAAAGTTATGGCAAAAGTTGTTGCAAAAAGCTTAAATATCAAGGTGGCACAAGACCAAACTATTGGTCATAATATTTGTGAACAAGATGTTAAAATTCCTTATCCATTTATTTTAAAGCCTATTGCCGAAGGTTCAAGCGTAGGTTTATATTTAATTCATAACTTTCATGAATTAATCCAAGCACTTAGCAATTTAATACAATTTCAAGAATTAATGATAGAAGAATTTATTAATGGTGTGGAATGCACAGTAGGGGTATTAGATGGAGAAGCCTTAGCAGTAACTGAAATAATTTCTAACAAGGGGCAATTGTTTAATTATGAATCTAAGTATACAGTAGGTGGAGCAGATCATATCTTACCTGCAAATAATATTCATATTAATACGCAACAACTAATGTTAGACCAGTCTGCCAAACTATTTAAAGCCATAAAAGCAAGGGGTTTATTTAGGGTAGATTTTATTTGCAATGAAAATGGAGCATATTTTTTAGAAGTTAATACCCACCCAGGCATGACCAATGTTTCATTATTTCCAGAGCAAGCACAATATAAAGGAATATCTTTTATAGAGTTATGTAAAACACTGATATCATTAGCATCACATGATTCTTAATATTTTAATCTGGATTATTAAATGATAAATAAATTCAATTCTTCAAATCACACACATGTAGAACACAATGGTTCTTATGGCACTAATTATACAGAAGACGAGCATACTCAAGAAAGCCATATTCTTAAGAAAAAAATTAAAAATAAACTAAATATATTTTCTAAATTAAAAAATTATTATTATATTTTACTAATGATTTTATTAGCTTTATCATTAAGTATTGTTTTATTGTTAAGTTATAAAGTAAACTATTTTATTAAAAATGTAGCAATTAATAGTATTGAAATTCATGGAGCATCAATTCAAAGCCAGAAAATAATTCTAAACACACTAAATAAACTAAAAGGGCAACCTATTTCCAAGCTGAATTTACAATATTTGCAAACATATCTACTTTCTATGCCATCTATAGCAAAAGCTTCTGTATATAGAAATATGACAGGCAAGGTGAAAATCTTTGTTTTAGAAAAAAATCCTTATTTTTTATGGTTAAACGATAACAATAATTATAAAATAGTAGATAGTGAAAACCAGATTATTAATGTTAAATTACAATTCCCCGTAACCGATCTTATTAAAATAGAAAGTGGTGAAGAAGCCTTAAAACAGTCTTCGGTTATAAGATTTTTAATGTACAAAGATATTAATATATTAAAGCAAGTTGATACAATAATGTATAAGGGCTATTATTGGAATATTATTTTAAAAAATAATATTATTATTAAGTTGCCAATAGACAATGTTGAATTATCTTATATGAACTTAGTAAAAATAATTAATAAATACAATTTATTAAAACGTAAAATTGAATATATAGATGCCAGAATTCCTAATAAAATTTTTATTATGCCAAGAAAATAAATGAAAAATTTGCAATGGTTAACAAATAATTTAAGTATATCTAATTTTTTAGAAAAATATATAACAGTAGTAGATATTTCAGATTCTAGGATATGCTGTTTTGTTTACAAGGTTTTGCCAAGTAATAGCTATCAGCTAATACTTAGAGAGCAAGTAATAGCTAATGGATTCGCTAAGGGCAAAATTATTGATTCTAAATTAGCAATCTACAGTTTGAATGAGTTGTTTGACAAAGTAGAAGCGGTAATAAAAACTAGGTTGGTAGATATTATTATCTCAAATAACAGTTCGTGGGTAAAACATATTGTACACCCACTTGTATATAATGTAAACAGTACTATTAAGCAAAGCACATTAGATAAAGTGTTTAATATTGATTTTTACGCTAAAGACTTTGAAGATTATTTTATCTCTCATATGGAAGTTTTAAATTTAAAAATAGATGGGCAAATTATTAGCAATCCGTTAGGATTACAAGCAAAAAAAATAGAGGCAGATGTTCACCTAATAGCATTTCCTAAAAGCTATGTAATTAATTTATACAGTATTTTTGATTATTTAGAAATGAGCATAATAGCAATTATTTATTCTCCCTTTGTTCTTATAGAATTTTTAAATCATTACTCAATAAATGATCGCCAAACTTTTTTGGCAATAGATAATTATCATAGCTTATTATGTGATTTTCAAAGAACTAGTCGCAACATTGTAAAATTAAATTGGGGAATCAACGATATTATAGATAGTTTAGCCCAGAAAATTAATATTAACCCAAAAATATTAATTAATTACGATTCTAGTAATACTCTATTCAATATTAAAGGGAAATCTATAGAATTTATAGATGAAAAGAACATATATAAATTACCATACAAAGATTTGGAAGAATATTTAGCAGGAAGTGTGAAAGAATATTTTGACATGATGAGCAATGAAAATATATCTATAGAATTAAGCAATATTAAATATATTCACACTATAATTCCAAGTAGCAATATTTTAATATTAAATGAATTGTTTACAGCTTTAATAAATGATAATATTATATTAAATGAGCAAGTTAAAAATTATAGTAATATATGTGATGTTAAATTGGAAGATGTTCCCGCACTTAGTACATTCTGCTATTATATTAAGCATTATAAAACAGACGCTAACATGGAAGAATTTAAAAAAAGACTCAATAAAATAGTATTTTAAGGTGATATTTTGCAAGTTATTAAGAAATTTACATCTATAGATGAAGTAAGTCATAATAGTAATAATGATATATTTAAACCATCTGTGGCAGTTATTGGAATTGGTGGAGCAGGCACAAATGCTGTTAATAATATGATTAACATGGAGCTTGGTGGGGTTAAATTCGTTGTAATTAATACCGATGGTCAATCACTTGAAAGATCGGGCTCTCCCCATAAAATACAAATTGGTCCTAAGGTTACAAAAGGCTTAGGTGCAGGCTCAAAACCCGAAATAGGCATTCAAGCGGCAGAAGAAAGTATTGAAGATATTAAAGTAGTGTTAGAAGGTATTAATTTACTCTTTATAACCTGTGGCATGGGCGGTGGAACAGGTACGGGGGCATCACAAGTTGTTGCTAAAGTAGCTAAAGACTTAGGGATTTTAACTATGGCTTTTGTAACTAAGCCATTTGATTTTGAAGGAAGTCAAAGGTTAGATATTGCCAATTTAGGAATTTCTCAGCTTGAGCAGTGCGTTGATTCTTTAGTTTTAATATCTAATCAAAGTTTATTTGGGGTAATTAATGACAAAACTTCCCTAGTTGAAGCGTTTCGTGAAACAGATAAAGTGTTATTTTCAGGTATTAAAGCTATTACCGACTTAATAGTATCAAATGGTCTGGTTAATTTAGATTTCAATGATATTAAATCTGTTATAGAAGGCATGGGGCGTACCATGATAGGAAACTCTGAAGCCACGGGAGAGAATCGTTCCGAATTAGTTGCAAATGAAGCACTACATAATACATTATTAGAAGATAGTAGCTTGTATGGTGCAAAAAAAGTTCTTATTAATATTACAGGGGGCGACGATATGACCCTGCATGAGGTAGACTTTATTATTAATATGATTAAAAAAGAATTAGCCGAAGATGCCTTTATTAATTTTGGTACAGTTAATGACAATAACTTAGATAATCGCATTCGTTTATCTATTGTAGCTACAGGAATAGACACAAGCCAAAATAAATTTAAACCATCTTCAATTTTTAATAGAAAAGATCACACCTCTGTGCTTAGCAAAGTAGAGCATTCTCCTATTAAAGAAAGCCTATCTGCCATAAAACATAGGGTTTATGAAGAGCCTCAGGAAGAAATAGAAACAATGAGTGAAGAAGTATTACCCCAATCTGTAGTAGATAATACGGAATATCTTGCCGAACCTGTACAACCGCATAATAAAAAAATTATAGAAAAAGAAAGCGAGATAGATGAACATCATTTTAGTAATTTAGTTAATAAAAATGTTCAAAAACGTAAAAATAATGAATCAAAAATCAAACCTCATGTAGCACAAGACGATGAAATAGAGGAAAACGAACAAGAACAACAAGAAACTCATACTGAACAGGAAGATCAGAAAGATTCAACTAGTTTGTTTGATATTATTGCTAGAAACAAAATTGCTCATAAAAGAGATGATGATAATGTCATTAATGAAGATGATATGCTTTCTATTAAAAATAGAAATAAATTATCTAAAATAAATAATAATAACAACGCCAAAGAAGATAGTTTTTTTGATTTACCATCATTTTTAAAGAAAAAGTAAATAAATTTTATGAAAAACTATAAAATTACTATTCTTGGTTGCGGTGGCTCAACAGGTGTTCCATCTATTGAATATGGTTGGGGCAATTGTAATAAGCAAAATGCCAAAAATATGCGGAGTCGTTCTTCTATTTTTTTAGAAATTGTTGATGATTCATCAAACTATAATATTTTGTTTGATTGTAGCCCAGATTTTAGATCCCAAGCATTGCAAAATCAAATAAAACACATAGATAGTATTTTATTTACCCACGCCCATGCCGACCATATTTATGGTATAGACGATTTACGTAGTATTAACCGTTTAATAAAGAATCATATTAATTGTTACGCTAATAATGATACTAAAAATGCTATTTATCAGGCATTTTCATATATTTTTTTAAGTAAGAAACCTGTAGATTTTAACAATATTAGTAAACCATTACTAAAATTTCATGAAATTAACTATTATAAAGATTTTATTATTGGCAATAATATTAAAATTACCCCAACCTTACAAAACCATGGCAAAGTAGAAACAGTTGGATATATTATTAACAATAAAATTGGTTATGCTACTGATTTTTCTTATCTTTCTGAACAAACGATTGAACTCTATAAAAATTTAGACTTATTAATAGTGTCTGCCTTTACACTAAAGCCTCATATTGCCCATATGCCTTTAAATGAATTAATTAACTTGTTAGAAATTCTTAAACCCAAGCATGTTATTTTAACTCATATGGGAACAGCTATAGATTATAATGAAGTACAATCTATCTTGCCCAATTATATAGAGCCAGGATACGATGGTATGATTTATAAATTGAGGGCTTAAATGTTAATATCCACATTTAATGTAAATTCTTTAAAAAGTAGGTATGACATAGTAAAAGAATTATTATTAATTCATAAGCCTGATTTTTTATTATTGCAAGAAATTAAAGGTAATAGCGATGAAACCCATCAATTGCTAGATTCTTTTAAAGAGATAGGCTACTATTCTTACAGTTTATTACAAAAAACTTATAATGGGGTAGCCATATTAAGCAAAGATCCTTGTGAAATTATTGATTCCAACCTACCAAATTATTTAGATGAACAAGCAAGGCTTATAACAGTTAAGCATGAAAATTTAATAATTGTTAATGCCTATATGCCCAATGGCAATCCATTGCTTAGTGATAAATATAGTTATAAATTACAGTGGACAGAGCATTTTTATCAATACATTAAAATGCTATTACAAAAGTACGAACATGTTGTTATTGGGGGAGATTTTAACATAGCACCAACAGATAATGATGTATATTCTATGTCTACCATGAAGGGTGATGCTATAGTTCAAGTTGAAAGTCGTCATTTATATCAAAAAATAATCAATTTAGGATTTTTAGACAGTGTAAATTTTAAATATGGGCAACAAAATAATATATACACATGGTGGGATTATCGGGGCGATTCTTTTACCAAAAATAACGGGGCAAGAATAGACCATATTCTTCTATCTTCTTATTTAAGTGATAAATATAGAGATGTTTACATAGATAAAAATGCTAGAATCAAAGAAAAACCATCGGATCATGGTGCGGTTTTTTGTTTAATATCTTAAGGATTTAATATGTCATCATACAAATGTAGTAATTGTAAAAAAGAAATTACCAAAGAAAATAATACATACTTTCCATTCTGCTCTTCAACCTGCAGAAAAGTAGACTTTTATGGCTGGATAACCGAAAGCTATAAAATTCCTTGTGAAGATACAGATGAAGATGATTCATATTTAGATGCTGAAGAACAGTATACGGAAAAAAATTAAACAAATTAATGGAACAATACTATATGTTTTACAATAAAGATTGTACTACATTATATTTGGGCGATTCTTTAGAAATTTTAGATAGCATAGAAGAAAATAGTATAGACATGATATTTGCCGACCCCCCGTACATGCTATCTAATAATGGCTTTAGTTGTCAAAATGGTAAAATGGTTAGTGTTAATAAAGGCAAATGGGATCAGTCTAAAGGATTTTTAAATGATGTAGAATTTCATGAATTATGGATTTCTAAGTGTTACAGAGTATTAAAACCCAGTGGCACTATTTGGATTAGTGATACATATCATAGCATTTTTCAATGTGGTTTTATTGTACAAAAACTAGGCTTTCATATTTTAAATGATGTTATATGGTTTAAGCCTAATGCTTCACCTAATTTAAGTTGTAGATTTTTCACAGCAAGCCATGAAACATTAATATGGGCTAGAAAAAGTAAAGATGCAAAGCATATTTTTAATTACGATCTTATGAAAAATGGTCTTTTTAGTGAAGATGCATTAAAAAAACCTAATTTACAAATGCGTTCTGTATGGAGTATGCCCACATCTAGTCCCAAAGAGAAAAAACAAGGTAAGCACCCAACCCAAAAGCCGTTATCTTTATTAACTAGAATTATTTTAGCATCTACCAATAATGGCAATATAATTTTAGATCCATTTAATGGTTCAGGAACTACGGCTGTGGCAACTAAAATAATTGGTAACAGAAACTACATAGGGGTAGATATTGCTAAAGAATATCTTGAACTTACTGTTAAAAGATTAGATGAATTATCTTTAAAGC
>CANHGT010000001.1 GCA_947460385.1 Alphaproteobacteria bacterium | reverse complement strand
AATGCCTGGGGACAATGTATCGTTTTCAGTAGAATTAATGTCTCCAATAGCAATGTCAGATAAATTAAGATTTGCTATAAGAGAAGGTGGAAGAACAGTTGGAGCAGGTATTGTTTCAAAAATTATTGGTTAAAAATTATAAGGGTTAGAAACAATGTCTAGTCAAAATATTAAGATTAATTTAAAAGCGTTTGAACACGTTCTTTTAGATAGTTCAATAAAAGAGATAGTTCAAGCAGCTAAGAGAACAGGTGCTAATGTTGTTGGTCCTATACCATTACCTACTAAAATTAGCAGGTATACAGTATTAAGGTCTCCACATATAGACAAAAAGTCTAGAGAGCAATTTGAAATGCGTAGACATAAAAGATTGTTATTTATTCAAGACCCTACACCTCAAACAATTGACGCTTTAATGAAATTAGAGCTTTCAGTTGGTGTTGATGTTGAAATTAAGCTTTAGGAATAGAAAATGAGAACAGGTTTATTAGCAAAAAAAATAGGTATGTCAGGAATATATGATGAAAAAGGTCTTTTCATTCCTGTTACTGTATTAGAAGTAAAAGATTGTGTGGTTCTATCACATAAAACCCTTGAAAAAAATGGTTATAATGCCATTGAATTAGGTATAGGTAAAGCTAAACCTAAGAATGTAGCAAAGCCACAACTTGAAGTTTATAAAAAACTTAATCTGGATCCTGTAGTAAAATCTACAGAATTTAGAATAGATGAAAGTAATTTTGTTGAAGTTGGTAAATTTTTGTCAGTTAATCATTTTGTAGAACAACAGTTTGTAGACATCTCAGGTGTTTCTATAGGTAAAGGTTTTGCAGGTGTGGTAAAAAGACATAATTTTAGTACTTTAGATGCTACTCATGGTGTTTCTTTAACTCATCGTTCTCATGGTTCTACTGGTAATAGACAAGATCCAGGGAAGGTGTTTAAAGGTAAAAAAATGGCAGGGCATTTGGGAGTTGACAATGTTACTGTGCAGAATCTTAAAGTAGTTGGAATAGATGAAGAACATAATTTAATTTTAATTAAAGGAGCAGTTCCTGGTTATGAAGGTTCTTTTGTTAAAATAAAAGATTCTGTTAAGAAAAAGTTACCAGAAAATATTCCTTTTCCAGCAGCTGTTAAATAAAAAATAAATAAAGGTATTTACAAATGAAGGTAGATGTTATAGATTTATCTAGTAATAAAATTTCTCAAATAGATTTAAGCGAAAATGTATTTGCTACTACTGTTAGATCAGATATAATGGCTAGAGTAGTAAAATGGCAGTTAGCCAAATTAAGATCTGGAAATCATAAAGTTAAAACTAGAGCAGAAGTAAAACATACAACCAGAAAACCTTACAAGCAAAAGGGTACTGGTAGAGCAAGGCAGGGTATGTTGAGTGTATCTCAGATGAGAGGCGGTGGAGTAGTATTTGGTCCAGTAGTTCGTGATCATTCTCATAAGTTGCCTAAAAAAGTTAGAATTTTAGGATTAAAAAGTGCTATATCTGCAAAAATGAAAGCTGGCAAATTAATAGTTATTAATAATTTGAGCTTAGAACAAGGTAAAACTGCACTATTAAGACAAAAGTTAGATGCTCTTGGGTTAAAATCTGCTTTATTTATTGACAATAAAGAAAACAGTGTTAATTTTGCTATGGCTTGTTCTAATTTAGTTCATATAGATGTTTTGCCGCAAATAGGTTTAAATGTTTATGATATTTTAAAACATGATAGTTTAGTTTGTACAGAGCAAAGTGTTAAAGAATTAACGGAGCGATTAAATGGTTAATTATGTAAATAAAGAAAGATTGTATGAAATTATTCGCAGACCTTTAGTAACAGAAAAAACAACATTATTATCAGCTAATAATCAAGCTGTTTTTGAAGTTTCAAAAGATGCTACTAAAGATGAAATCAAAGAGTCTATAGAGTTTTTATTTAAAGTTGCAGTGGAAAAAGTTGCTACTATAAATCAAAATGGTAAGGTGAAAATTTTTAGAGGCAAAAAAGGTAAGAGAAAAAACTTTAAAAAAGCTATTGTTACCTTGAAAGAAGGAAATATGATAGATATTAGTTCAGGAGTTAGGTAATGGCATTAAAAAAATATAATCCTGTTACCCCAGGTCAAAGAGGTTTAGTTTTAGTAAATAAAAGTGATCTTTGGAAGGGTAAGGCTGAAAAATCTTTAACTGTTGGTCTTAAAAAGACTGGTGGAAGAAATAATACTGGAAGAATCACTACTAGGCATATAGGTGGGGGTAATAAAAAGAAGTATAGATTAATAGATTTTAAGCGTAATAAGTTTGATAAAGTTGCTAAAGTAGAAAGAATAGAGTATGATCCTAATAGGACAGCGTTTATAGCTTTAATTTCTTATGAAGATGGAGAAAAGTCTTATGTTCTTGCTCCTCATGGTTTGTCTGAGGGAGAGGTTATTGTAAGTTCAAAAACTGCTGATATTAAAGTTGGAAATACTTTACCTTTAATTAATATTCCAATGGGTTCTATTGTGCACAATGTTGAATTAAAGCCTGGCAAAGGTGGTCAACTAGCTAGATCTGCAGGTGCTTATGTTCAATTGGTTGGTAAAGATGTTGATTTTGCTCAGTTGAAATTATCTTCTGGAGAATTAAGATTAGTTAATGTTAATTGTTTGGCTACTATAGGTTCCGTTTCTAATGTTGATCATAGGAATGTTAATTATGGTAAAGCAGGCAGAAAAAGATGGATGGGAGTTAGACCAACAGTACGAGGTACAGCTATGAATCCTGTTGATCATCCACATGGTGGAGGTCAAGGTAAAACTTCTGGTGGACGTCATCCTGTAAGTCCTTGGGGTTTACAAACTAAGGGTAAAAGAACACGTAGTAATAAATCAACGAATAAATTTATTATTCGTCGTCGTTATGATAAGTAATTAATAAGGAGATATAGATTTGACTCGCTCATTAAAAAAAGGTCCTTTTGTTGACGGATATTTATTAAAAAAAGCTGATGTGGCTTTAGAAAGTAAAAGTCATGCAGTTATTAAAACTTGGTCAAGAAGGTCTACTATTTTACCTAAATTTTTAGGTCTTACTTTTGGAGTATACAATGGTAAGAAATTTATTCCTGTATTTGTTAATGAAGAAATGATAGGCCAAAAGTTTGGAGAGTATTCACCAACTAGAACCTATTATGGTCATGGTGCAGATAAAAAAGCGAAGAGGAAGTAGAGAAATGTCTAATAATAAGCAATTGAAAGAAGCAAAAGCTATTTTGAAAAATGTAAGAGTTAGTCCTATAAAATTAAATCTCGTAGCCTCTAGCATTAGAGGTTTAAGTTGTCAAGATGCTTTAAATGAGTTAAGATTTTCAAAGAAAGCTATAGCGCTTGATGTTATGAAGACTTTAATGTCTGCAATAGCAAATGCACAAAATAATCATAATATGGATGTTGATAAATTGTATGTTGCATCTTCTTATGTTGGAAAGGCAGTAGTAATGAAAAGATTCCATGCTAGAGCAAAGGGTAGAGGGGTTAGAATTTTAAAGCCTTTTAGTCATTTATTTATATCGGTTTCTGAACAAGGAGAAGTGTAGTATGGGACAAAAAGTTAATCCAATTGGTTTAAGATTAAAAATTAATCGTACTTGGGATTCGAATTGGTATGCTGATAAAAATTTTGCTAATTTTTTGCATGAAGATTTAAAAATTAAAAAAGTAATTGCTAAAAAAGTAAAAGATGCAGGTTTGTCTAAAGTATTAATTGAAAGATCTTCTTCTAAAAAAATGAATATAAATATTCATGTAGCAAGACCGGGTGTTATTGTTAGCAAAAAGAATAATAACATGGATGTTTTAAGAAAAGAAATATCTAAATTAACCGATGCAGATATTAGATTAAACGTCATAGAAGTAAGAAAGCCAGAAGTTGACGCTCAATTAGTAGCGTACAACATTACTAATCAGTTAGAAAAAAGAGTATCTTTTAGAAGAGCTATGAAAAAAGCTGTACAAAATGCTTTGAAAATGGGTGCTGAAGGTATAAGAGTCAACTGTTCTGGAAGACTTGGTGGTGCAGAAATTGCGAGAATGGAATGGTATAGAGAAGGAAGAGTGCCATTGCATAATTTAAGAGCAGATATTGATTATGGCGAATCGACTGCTTTTACTACTTATGGTGCATGCGGAGTAAAAGTATGGATTTTTAAGGGCGAAGTAATGACTAAAGATTATTTGTTTGAAAAAAAACACAAAAAATAATATATTAACTAAAACAAGTGATTAAGTGAAAGGTATAAAAAATGTTAAGTCCGGCTAGAACTAAGTTTCGTAAAGCACATAAAGGTAGAATTCACGGAATAGAAACGAGAGCTACTAATTTAAACTTTGGTGATTTTGGATTAAAATCTTTATCGCCTGAAAGAATTACTTCTAGGCAAATTGAAGCTGCTAGAAGGGCTATTAGCAGATATATGAAAAGAGCAGGAAAAATATGGATAAGAGTATTTCCAGATGTTCCGGTTACTCAAAAGCCAGCAGAAGTAAGGCAAGGTAAAGGTAAAGGAAATATAGAGCATTATGTTTTTAGGGTTAAGCCAGGTAGAATTATTTTTGAGATAGATGGTGTTTCAGAAGAAATAGCGAAGCGAGCATTTGAGCTTGGGGCAGCTAAATTGCCGATAAATACAAAGTTTGTTCGTAGAATAGCAGTTGAAGACTAAGGGGTTTTTATGAAATTATTAGAATTGAAAAAAAAAATTAATCAAAGCACAGAGTCTGAGTTGGTAAGTCAATTGGTTGACCTTAGAAAAAGCTCTTTGAATTTAAGATTAAGTTTGTCAGCTGGTTCTTTAGAAGACTTATCTTCTATTAGAAAAAATAGAAAGCATGTAGCTAGATTAAAAACAGCTTTAAGTGAAAAAAGAACGTTAAGTAAGAAAGGTTTGTAGTAATGCCGAAAAGAATATTAGATGGTGTGGTTGTTAGTGATAGTATGAATAAAACTGTGGTTGTTCAAACTAAGAGAAAAATTATGCATAAACTTTATAAAAAAGTTATGCAAGTATCAAAAAAATATATGGCTCACGATGAGAGTAATATTTGTAAAAAAGGTGATTTGGTAAAAATTATAGAATCAAAGCCTTATTCAAAAATGAAATCTTGGGAAGTAGTAGTAGAAAAAAAATAGGGCATGGTGAATTAGTATGATACAGCAAGAAACAAATTTAGAAGTTGCAGATAATTCTGGTGCTAAGCTTGTACAGTGTATTAAAGTTTTAGGTGGTACTAGGAGAAGATTTGCCAGCGTTGGTGATGTTATAGTTGTTAGCGTTAAAGACGCTATTCCTAATGGTAAGGTTAAAAAAGGTGAAGTTTTTAAAGCTGTTATAGTTAGAACTGCTTTTCAGATTAAGAGATCAGATGGTAGTGTTATAAGGTTTGATAAAAATGCAGCTGTTTTAATCAATAATCAGAGAGAACCTGTAGGGACACGTATTTTTGGTCCAGTTACACGAGAATTAAGAGAAAGAAAATTTATGAAAATAATATCTTTAGCACCAGAGGTTATATAAATGAATATAAAATGTAAGATAAAAAAAGGTGATAATGTTATAGTTGTTGCTGGTAAAGATAAGAAGAAAATTGGTGAGGTTTTATTTGTTTATCCAAAAACTCAAAAAGTTCTAGTTCAAGGTGTTAACTTAAATAAAAAACATGTTAAGCCTAGTAGAGACTCAGAGGGCGGAATACTTGATAAGTATCTTCCTGTTGATATATCTAATGTAGCTTTTTTAGACCCTAAGATGTCTAAGCCTACAAAAATTGGTTATAAAATAGAAAATGGTGAGAAAGTTAGATTTGCTAAGCTTTCTGGGTCTGTTTTAAATTAGTTAGTGAAGTAAGAGAGAATAAAATGGCGCGTTTGTTAACTTATTATAAAGAAAAAGTAATAAAATCTTTAGTTGAAAAGTTTAATTATGATAACATTATGGAAGTTCCTAAGGTTACAAAAATAGTTATTAATATTGGAGTTGGTGAAGCTGCACTTGATAAGAAAAAAATAGATTTTCCTTATCAAGAGTTAACTGCTATATCTGGTCAAAAACCTATTGTTTGTCTTTCTAAAAAAGCTATTGCAGCTTTTAAATTAAGAGAGAATATGCCTATAGGCTGTAAAGTAACCCTGCGTAAAGATAGAATGTATGAGTTTTTAGATAGATTTGTTAACGTAGCTTTGCCTAGAGTCAGAGATTTTAGGGGTTTAAGTGCTAAAGGTTTTGATGGCAATGGTAATTATTCTATGGGATTAAAAGAACAAATAGTTTTTCCAGAGGTTGATTATAACAAAGTCGATAAAATCAGGGGAATGAATATTACTTTTTGTACTACAGCTAAAACAAACGATGAAGCCAAGGCGTTGTTGCAAGAGTTTATGATGCCTTTTAACAAATAAAATAATGTAAACAATTTAATCAATAGGAGATTAATGGTATGTCTAAAGTAAGTGCCATTGAAAGAAATAACAAAAGAGCTAAAATGATTGCTCAGTATAAAAATAGAAGAGATAAATTAAAATTAACTGCCAATGATACGTCTATTCCAGACGATGAAAGGTTTTTAGCAAGATTAAAATTAGCTAAATTACCTAGAAATTCATCTCCTGACAGATATAGAGTTAGATGTGAGTTAACAGGTAGACCTAGAGGTAATTATCAACAATTTATGTTGTGTAGACATAAATTTCGTGAGTTAGCTTCTAAGGGGCAGATTCCTGGTGTAATTAAGGCTAGTTGGTAGGAGGAAAAATGGACATAATTAGTGATATGATAACTAGAATAAGAAATGGTTTGATGGCTGCAAAAGAAGAAGTTTCTGTTGTACATTCAAAGCAAAACGTTGGAATTTTGTCTGTTTTAGAAAGGGAAGGTTATATCAAGAGTTTTAAAGAAGAAGAAATCAGATCTGGAGTTAAATTAATTAACGTTGTTTTAAAGTATTACAACGGATCTCCTACAATTACTTCTATTTCTAGGGTTTCAAAGTCTAGTCGTAGACTGTATACAGGTATTAATGATTTAAAGCTTGTTAATAATGGTTTGGGAGTATCTATTTTAACTACTTCTAAGGGTATTTTGTCTGATTCTGAAGCAAGATCGCAGAATATTGGTGGTGAAGTTATATGCTCTGTATTTTAATTAAACTTGGAGATAAATATGTCTAGAGTTGGTAAGTATCCAATAGTATTAAAAAGCGGTGTATCTGCTACTATTGCTGATGGTAAAATTGAAGTTGTTGGCTCAAAAGGTAAATTAAGTTTAGATATACCTTCTTGCATAGGTGTTGTTTATGAAAATAATAGTATTATAGTATCTCCATTGGACAGTACAAAGAATGCTAGATCTTTATGGGGTACTATAAGGGCTTTAATAAATAATATGGTTGTAGGTGTTTCTGAGGGTTTTAAGAGGAACTTAGAGATAAATGGTGTTGGTTATAAGTCATCTATGAAAAGTGATAAATTGCTTTTAAATTTAGGCTTTTCTCACGAAGTTTTATATGAAATACCTTCATCTGTTCAAGTAGTTTGTTCTGATCCTACTCATATTAGTGTATCTAGCATTAATAAACAAGAAGTTGGTTTTGTGGCAGCTCAAATTAGATCTTTTAAAAAGCCTGAACCTTTTAAAGGTAAAGGAATTAAATATGATAATGAAGTAATTTTGCGTAAAGAAGGTAAGAAAAAATAAAATGTTAAGAAGTACAAATAATAAGATTAAAACAAATTTTTTAAGACGTCAAAAAAGAATCAGATATAAACTTAAGAAAGAAAATAATAAGCCAAGGCTTTGTGTTTTTGTATCTAACTTACATATATATGCACAGGTTATAGACGATGTTCAAGGAATTACTTTGGCATCATCTTCTACTTTAGATAAAGAATTACGTTCTTCATTAAGTAAAACATCTAACAAGATGGCGGCAGAAATAATTGGAAAAAGTGTTGCACAGCGTTTAATTGCAAAAGGTATATCTGAAGTAGTTTTTGATAGAGGTGGTCGTTTGTATCATGGAAAAATTAAGAGTTTAGCTGATGCAGCAAGAGAAAGTGGATTAAAATTTTAAGGAGTTATTTGTGAAAATGTCAACAACCAAAGAAAATGTAAGTAGAAAAAGAAAAGATTCTAAAGATAAAAATGATTTTATTGAAAAGCTTGTTCACGTAAACCGTGTAGCTAAAGTAGTTAAAGGTGGTAGAAGGTTTGCTTTTGCAGCTTTGGTTGTTGTAGGCGATGGTAAGGGGAAAATAGGTTTTGGTTCTGCTAAAGCTAGAGAAGTTCCTGATGCGGTGGTAAAAGCAACTGCATCAGCTAAAAGTTCAATGATACATATTCCAATGAAAGAGGGAAGAACTTTACATCACGATATAGTTGCCAAGTTTGGAGCAGGTAGAGTAGTTATGAGAACTGCTAAGCCAGGTACAGGAGTTATAGCAGGGGGTGCTATGAGAGCAGTATTTGAAGCGATAGGTATTCAAGATGTTGTTGCTAAATCTATTGGTAGTACTAATCCTCATAATTTAATTAGAGCTACAGTGGCTGGATTAAAAGAAACTGTTTCTCCACGCTCAGTAGCTAACAAAAGAGGAAAAAAAGTATCAGAAATTTTAGCCAAGAGAATTGTTGAAAATAATAATACGGATAATTCTTCTGTTGAATAATTACAATGTGTTTACTTTAAGTAAAAGAGAGAAATAGGTTATGTTAAATAAAGAAAATGGTACAATTAAATTAAAACTAGTTAAAAGTGCAATTAGAAAACCTGAAGATCAAAAAAGAACTTTGATTGGCTTAGGTTTAACTAAGATGAATAAAGAAGTTGTATTAGAAGATACGAATTCTATTAGAGGCATGGTAAGAAAAGTTGCTCACTTAGTTAAAGTAATATAAATCATTGTAGGTGTATAAATGAAATTAAATAGTATTCGTGATAATGTAGGAGCTACTCATAGTTCAAAAGTAGTAGGTAGAGGGATAGGTTCTGGCTTAGGTAAGACATCGGGCAAAGGTCAAAAAGGGCAAAAATCTCGTGGTTCTGGAAAAGTTAGATTAGGTTTTGAAGGCGGTCAAAATCCTATATATAGAAGATTGCCTAAGCGTGGATTTACTAACATTTTTAAGAAGAATTTTTTTGTATTAAATTTATCTGTTGTTTCTGAGTTGCTCAAGGTTGGAAAATTGTCAGTTAGCGATGTTGTTACTTATGAGTTATTAAAAAGTAACGGCATAATAAGAGGAAATTATGATGGAATTAGAGTGTTAGCTAAAGGCGAATTAGATCAACCTGTAAAATTTAAGGTTCATGGTATTTCTGAGAAAGCATTAGAAAGTGTTAATGCTAAAGGTGGAAATGTTGAGATTATAAAAATTGCTCAATTTGTTAATAAACCTAAATCATTTTAGTTATAAATATAAAAAAAAGAGATTTACAAAATATGTCTAAGGGATTAGCAAATAATTTAGGTAATACGTCTAGTATTTGGTCTAAAGCTTCAGAGTTAAAGAATAGAATTGTGTTTACTTTAGGCATATTGTTAGTTTATCGTTTAGGAACTTATATACCTTTACCCGGAGTTAATCCTTTAGTTTTAAAAGACTTTATGTCAAATAATTCTCAAGGAATTTTGGGAATGTTTGATCTTTTTTCTGGCGGTGCTCTAGGAAGAATGACTATATTTGCATTAAATATTATTCCCTATATAACAGCTTCAATTATGATGCAGTTGTTTACAATAGTTTCTTCTACTTTAGCCGAATTAAAAAAAGAAGGAGATTCTGGTCGTAAACAAATTAATCAATATACAAGATATTTAACTTTTATAGTTTGTTTTATTCAAGGAGTTGGTATTGCTGTAGGCTTAGAAAATATGCAAACAAGCTTAGGTAAGGCTGTTTTTGAATATGGTTGGTTTTTTAGAATAATGACAGCCTTAACATTAACCTCTGGAACCTTTTTTGTTTTATGGATGGGTGAAAAAATCACTGAAAGAGGAATAGGTAACGGAGTATCTTTGATTATTTTTGCTGGCATAGTATCTAATTTACCATTTGCCGTAGCTACTCTATTTACAATGGGTGAAAAAGGTAGTTTATCTGCTTTAGCAATAGTTTCTATAATTGTAATGGTGTTCTTAGTTATTTACGGAATAGTTTTTATGGAGACCGCACAAAGAAAAATAACTGTAAAATATCCTAGTAGGCAAATAGGTTTAAATCAGCGTTCAGGTGGTGATACTTCATACTTACCTCTGAAAATTAATAACGCAGGAGTTATTCCGCCTATTTTTGCTAGTTCTTTATTATTAGTTCCTTCTACTTTGCTTGGATTTTTCTCTACTTCTAACTCTTTTGTTAGTCAGTTAGGCGTATATTTAGGTAGGGGACAACCATTTTATATGATTATATATGCTGGATTAATTGTGTTTTTTGCATTTTTCTATGTTTCTATAGTGTTTAATGCGAAAGAAACTGCAGATAATTTAAAAAATCATGGTGGCATTATATTAGGTGTAAGACCTGGTAATGACACATCTACTTATTTGTTGCGTATATTAAATAGGCTAACAGTAATTGGATCCATCTATTTAGTGATGGTTTGCTTGCTACCAGAATTTTTAATTTCAAAGATGTCTATACCGTTTTATTTTGGAGGGACAAGTTTGTTGATTATAGTTTCTGTAACAATAGATACTATAACCCAAGTTCAGTCTCATTTAATGACAACTCAGTATGCAAATATTCTTAAAAAAGCTAAAATTGGTAGAAAATGAAAATAATTATAATTATGGGTGCTCCTGGCAGTGGCAAGGGTACTCAATCTAAAATACTTAAAGACTTATATAATATAGCTCATATTTCTACTGGAGATATTCTAAGGTCTGAGGTTGAATTAAAAACAAAGCTTGGTATTGAAATAAAAAATCTTTTAGATCAAGGTTCTCTGGTTGATGACGATATTATGAATAATTTAATTAAACAAAGAATACTTAAAGATGATTGTTCTAATGGGTTTATTTTAGATGGTTATCCTAGAACACTTAATCAGGCTAAATTATTAGATGATATTTTTTCTAATTTTAAATTCCTTGATTATAAAGTTATAGAAATAGATATTTCTGATGAAATAATTGTTCATAGAATTTTGGGTAGATATTCATGTAGTGATTGTAATTCTATATATAACGATTATTTTTTACCGACTAAAGAGACTGGAATTTGTGATAAGTGTGGTGGAAAAAATTTAAATCGTAGAACAGATGATAAGTTAGATACAGTTAAATCTAGATTAAAAACATATCATGAACAATCTGTTCCAGTTTTATCTTATTATAAAGATAAGAAAAGATCGCACACCATTAAAGGTGATTTAGATGGCGAAAGTTGTAAAAAAATACTATCTGATATAATAGGTAGTGTTTAGTTATTTATTTTGTTGACATTAACACTATTTTCTAGTAGAATGTAAGTGTTTTTTATTGTAATAAATTATAAAGGAGAATAAATTTGGCTCGTATAGCAGGGGTTAATATTCCAAGTTCAAAAAAAATAGAAATTTCTCTAACATATATATATGGAATAGGTCAAAAGACTGCATTTGATATTTGTGAGAAGGCAGGAGTAAAAATTGGATCTAGAGTACATGCTTTAAGTGAAGAAGATGTAGCAAAGCTGAGAGAGGTTATAGATAGAGATCATACTGTTGAAGGTGATTTAAAGAGAATTGTCTATATGAATATTAAGCGTCTAATGGATTTAGGCTGTTATAGAGGTTTAAGACATAGAAAAAATTTGCCAGTTAGAGGGCAAAGAACTCATACTAATGCAAGAACAAGAAAAGGTCCAGCTGTAGCAATAGCTGGTAAAAAAACAAGCTAAGTAAAAGGTACTAAATATGGCTAAAAATGCAGATAAACAAAAGCTAAAAAAAAGAGAAAAGAAAAATATTGTTACAGGTGTTGTTCATGTCTCTTCTAGCTTTAATAATACAATAGTTACAATTACAGATGTCTACGGCAATACAATTTCTTGGTCTTCATCAGGGCAACAAGGGTTTAAAGGGTCTCGTAAGTCTACTCCTTATGCTGCACAAAGTGTAGCAAAGTATGCAGCTGATAAAGCAATGGAACATGGCTTGAAATTTGTTTCTGTTTGTGTTAGAGGTCCTGGAACAGGTAGAGAATCTGCTATTAGAGTTTTACAATCTGCAGGGTTGGTAGTTACTTCAATTAAAGATGTAACTTATATACCTCATAATGGTTGTAGACCTAGTAAAAGAAGAAGAATTTAATAAATAAATATTTTATTTTTTAATTTAGTAAAGTAAAATAAGATCAAGTAATCGAGGTTAGATTTGTTAGAAAAAAATTGGAACAGTTTAATTAAGCCTAATAAAGTAGAGTTAGTTCATCAAGATTCTGATGTTGTTAAGAAGGCTAAACTTTCGGTTGGTCCCTTAGAAAGAGGTTTTGGTGTTACTATCGGTAATTCTTTAAGAAGAGTTTTATTATCTTCCTTGCGTGGTGGAGCCGTTACCTCAATAAAAATTAAGGGTGTTTCACATGAATTTTCTGCAGTTCCTGGTATAGTTGAAGATGTAACTGATATAATTCTTAATGTTAAGAATGTTAAAATTAAATCTAGCACTTTCAATCCTACCGCTGTTTATATTAAAGTGAAAGGACCATGTGTGGTAACTGCTAAAGATATTATTGAAGATCATAATATTGAGATTTTAAATAAAGATTTAATCATTTGTAATGTTACAAATGATCAAGATTTTGAGATGATGCTTAATATTGAAATAGGTAAAGGATATTCTTCGGTTGAATCTCGTACGGTTGTAGATAAAGAAATGGGATTGATTTTAATTGATGCTTTATTTTCTCCTGTAGAAAGAGTAAAATATTATGTAGAAAATTCTAGGGTTGGTCAAATTACTGATTATGATCAATTATTTTTAGAAGTAGAAACTAATGGAGCTATTTCACCTGAAGATGCAGTGGCTTTTTCTGCTAAAATTTTGCAAGAACAACTATCAAGTTTTGTTAACTTTGTAGTACCAGTTGAAGAAGTTAAGGTAGTAAAAGAAGAAGTTGCTAAGTTACCTTTTGATAAAAATTTATTAAAAAAAGTAGATGAATTAGAGTTTTCTGTTAGATCTGCTAATTGTTTAAAAAATGATAATATCTTATATGTTGGAGACTTAGTTCAAAGAACTGAAATTGACATGTTAAGAACTCCTAATTTTGGTAGAAAGTCTTTAAATGAAATTAAGGATTTATTAAACAAAATGAATTTGCATTTAGGAATGCAAATAGAGGGTTGGCCTCCTGCTAACATAGAGGAACTTATTAAAAAGTATGAAGATAAATATTAATTTTTTGTTTTTCTAAGATAAAAACATTATAACTTAAAAAATATATTAAGGATTTAAGGTTAAAATATGAGACATGGGATAAAAGGTAGAAAGTTAGGTAGAACAACAAGCGAAAGAAAGGCTTTATTTAAAAATATGTCAATTTCTTTGATTTTTAATGAGCAAATTCAGTCCACTTTGCCTAAGACTAAAGAGTTAAAAAAATATTTTGATAAGCTAATTACCCTTGGTAAAAAAGGTGGTTTATCTCATCGTAGATTAGCTTTTGCCTTGTTGAGGCATGATGAAGCCGTAGCTAAATTATTTGCAGTATTAGCACCACGTTATAAAGAAAGAAATGGTGGTTATACTAGAGTTTTAAAAAATGGTTTTCGTAAAGGCGATAATGCTACAATGAGTATTATTGAATTAATAGATAGAGATATCAATGCTAAAGGTTTAAAAGATAGAGAATTCTTAGTGAAAAAAGAAAAAGAACAAGAAGAAAATTAATTTTTCTAATAAACTATAGAAATGTTTATTTAATTTGCTATTTATAAAAAGTATTTTACTGTAAAGTAAAATGCTTTTTTTATTTTATATATGTATATATCTAGTTTTATAATGGTAAAACTTTTTTTATTTATAAGAATATAGAAAATTTACTATTCCTATACAGTTAATCTTAAACTTTCATTGATATTTCACTTATATTAGATTATAAATAAATCTTATTTAGATTATTCTACCCACACTAGTATTATATCAGTTTGATTATTTTGTTTTGAATTTGGCACAAAGTAGGTGCTTAATAATTAAGGCTCCCTATTGTTATTTACTATATTATATTGCTAGATAGTTGCCCTATAAGTGGCATTATAATCTTTTTAGAGCAATATATTAAGGCTTTAGATATCTTTATAGAAAAAGGCAATAACCCATATTACATACAACTAACAACAATTATAAAAGTATAGTCATATTGCTCGGCAAGGCATTGAAGTAATGAAGTATTTTAGCTTATATATTACTGAAACAAATACAATTAAATTACTAGGATGAGGAGATTAACAATAAACAATTATTTTAATAAATGTAGGAAAATTATTTACTAACAAGTTTTAATACTATTACTACATTTGGCATTGTTTACCTATATGGATTATATTTTTTATACAATGAAGTTCGTGGCAAAATGGTATTTGGAATAAAAAAACAGATGGGAAGGTTATGGTTAGTAGCCAAGTGTAGCGTAAATCAACCAATATTTATGTTGTAGGCAAATACTGGCATTGGAGTAGATCAAAAGGTTTTAAAAGCTCTATGCCGATTGAATAATTAATCGTTATTATGATTGTATAGTATTTTCTAGCCACAATGACTTTGTAATGTAGTTAAATATAATATTATAGCACAAGAACATTAGCTACATTTGTTTTATATATCAAGTCTATGACTTTAGATACAATAATACTTTTAGATTGAAAAACAAAATAGAAAGTACAAATAATTTATTTAATGTAGCCTTATTTTCTAGATTTTTACTATATGGTAAAGATTTAATATAATTTTCCATAAACTGCCAATCTGGATTACCATTTTCAGCTACTGGTAAAATAATTCTTTCTAACTTAATTCTATCTCCTGATAATACTCTACCGTAAGTATATTTATATTTATTCATTCTTAATAAGCTACATATATAAAATCCTATATACTTATTTAAGTCAAATTTATTAGTATAAAGCAATAATGTTCTAACAATTATTACTGTATAATCATATTGATAGCAAAATCACGAATAATAGTATGAACTAAATTGTCTGTTATTCTTTCATTCATAGTGTTTACCTTCTACAAATGAAAGAATTAACATTAATTATATAAAACCCTTATTTATTAGAATCTGTTACAAAGCTATAAAAAACAAAGCCCGATAATGAACAAACTAAAAATATTACCACAGGTAATAAAGCATAAGCAGTAATTAGCCCATATATGCCAAAACCACAGCCCATAAAGGAAATTATTAGTAATAACATTATGAATGGTGCTTTAAATGGTCTATATGCATTAGGCTGGGTTTTACGCATTCTAAATACTCCAAAGCATATTAATGAATAATAAGCAAAGAATAGTAATAGGGCGGTATCAATAAAAAAACCATAAATCTCACCACCATTTACCTTATTAAGAAAAAAAGGTATGAGTAAATACGCCAACACAAATAATAATGCAACAATGCCTGAATGAATTGGCATATCATTTTTACCTTGTAGCTTAGATAAAAAATTAGAGCCTATAAACGTTTTATTCTTAGTTAAAGAATATGGAGCCCTAATGATGGCTATAATTTTGGAATTTGCAACTCCAATTGCTGAAATTACTACAAATATATTTAATAAGCTACCAAAGAAATCTCCGAAGAGATGTTTTGCAATATCAATGGTTGATGATCCTTCTGTACCAAGTGATACTGATGATGCTACATTAAACGATGCAATAGTAAATAGTAAATACAAAATAGATACCACAGATAAGCCACCAACTACAGATAATGGAATATTTCTATTCGGGTTTATAATTTCTTTGGTTACAATACAAATAATAATCCAGCCATCAAGAGAAAAAATCACAGGAGGTAAAATAGATGCTACTTTTGTTATAAATGAAGAATCAGCATTCATATTTAATTGATTAAGTAATTCTGGGCTACCAATCACATCAATTTTATCTCCAAAATAAAGTAATCCTAAAATAGTAACACCTACAAGTGGTATAACTTTAATAAATGTTGAAACAACTTGAATAGTACCACCTGATTTAGGAGATAACATATTAATTAAAAATAAAGCAGTGCCGTAAAATGATGCTAAATAAATTGTTCCCGGTACCCCTAGATGCTCTAATTTGGCGATTTTTAAAGTGTACTCTGCCACTAGCCATAATATCATAGATACCATAGCTGGCAAATAAAAGAATGATTGCGACCAACCTACAGCAAAACCAAATCTTTTACTAATAGTTTTTTCAGCATATACTTGTGGTCCACCGCTTTCAGTTGTCATGCTTGCTACTTCTGAAATAATTGTAGCAATTGGAATAATCATTATTGCCCCAATAATCCAAGCTAAAATGATTGCAGTAGTATCACCGCCTGCAGCTAAAGACATTTTTCCCGAGCGTAAGAATATGCCTGTTCCAATCACCGAACCAACCACCATGCATAGTGAGGTTACAAGCCCGTAACGTGGTTTCATATCTGTATTCATTTTTATTTCTCCTTTTTTTGCCTATGTAAATTTATTTTTTAATTAGGATCATCGTCATCAAAAACTAATTGACTGCTTTCAATAAATAATAAATATTTACACACATTGACAATATGATCGCCGATACGTTCTAAATAGCGTCCTATTAGTAAATAGCTATGTAAATAATGTATTCTGCTTGGTTGATCTTGCATTTTAGAAAGCGTTAATTGGCTAACTTCATAATGTAATTCATCTATTAATAAATCTTTATTAATAATTTTTTTAGCTAAATGGCTATCATTGTTTTCTAAAGCTTGCAAACAACCATGTAGCATTTCTGAAGCATGATGTACTATTTGCATAATTTTAGCATCAATAGATTTACTGCTATCATCAGTTTGTTGAATATATTTAGCAATATTGATGGTATTATCGCCAATGCGTTCTAAATTACGAGAAATATGGCTAGCTGCAAAAACAAAGCGTAAATCAAAAGCTACAGGATTTCTTAAACTCATAATATTTAAACTTAATAAGGTAATATTTTTGTCTAGTTCATTCAGCTTCTTATCGCTTTCTAAGATTTTTCCACTTAATTCTTTATCGTGAGTACCAATGGCACTGTATACATTGTTGATCTGTTTTAAACACAGACCTACCATCTGTACGATTTG
This sequence comes from Alphaproteobacteria bacterium, assembly GCA_947460385.1. Classification (GTDB taxonomy): domain Bacteria; phylum Pseudomonadota; class Alphaproteobacteria; order WRAU01; family Hepatincolaceae; genus CANHGT01. Next base: position 47,218 of record CANHGT010000001.1, on the reverse strand, counting down.
TTGTTTTAATGTACTTAAATCATCATCATAAGATTTTACAATATGTTCGCTCATTTTATTATCCAATTCTTCCTGTTATATAATCTTCCGTACGCTTATCTTTGGGATTGCTAAAAATAGAGCTAGTTTTACCAAACTCTACAATCTTTCCCATGTGAAAAAAAGCAGTATTATCAGACACTCTCGCAGCTTGTTGCATAGAGTGGGTTACAATTACAATTGTATATTTTATACTCAGTTCTTCTATTAAACTTTCTATTCTAGCAGTGGCTATAGGATCTAGTGCTGAACATGGTTCGTCCATTAAGATTATTTCGGGATCAATAGCAATAGTTCGTGCAATACACAGCCTTTGTTGTTGCCCACCTGATAAGCCGAGTGCACTATCGTGTAACCGATCTTTTATTTCATTAAATAAACCAACTTTTTCTAATGAAGATATTACTATTTCTTCCATTTCAGCTTTGTTATTACATAAACCATGAATTTTTAAGCCGTACGCTACATTTTCAAAAATACTTTTAGGAAAGGGATTAGGCTTTTGAAACACCATGCCAACTTTCATTCTTAGTGCTACAGGGTCTACATGTTTAGCATTAATTTCATCATTATCTATCTTAATAGAACCTTTAACTACGCAATTATCTATCATGTCGTTCATTTTATTCAAACATCTTAAAAATGTAGATTTACCACAACCAGATGGCCCAATAAATGCAGTTACTTGTTGCGATAAAATATGTAGATCTATATCAAATAATGCTTGCTTAGTACCATAAAATACATTTACATCTTTAATTAAGATTTTTTTATCATTAATATCGCTCAAAATAAGACTCCTTATTTATAGTTTCACTTCAAACTTATTTCTTAAGTATATAGATAACCAGTTAACAAATAATAAAAATATTAATAATAGCATAGATGCTGCAGATGCTTTTTCTATGAAGCCAATCTCAGGTGAGTCTGACCATAATAATATTTGCACAGGAAATGCTACAGCATTAGATAAAATAGAGCTAGGTGTATTATTCATAAATGCCACCATTCCTATCATTAGCAAAGGAGCTGTTTCACCAAGTACCCTAGAAATACTAATAATAATTCCTGTTAATATGCTAGGCATAGACAATGGTAGTAAATGTAATATTACCACCTGAACCTTAGATGCTCCCATGCCATATGCTGCTTCTTTTATAGAGTTAGGCACAGAAGATAAAGCCACACGTGTTGCAATAATAATAGTGGGCAACGACATCAGTGTAAGCACAAAAGATGCTAGCAGGGGAGTAGCCCTTGGCACACCTAAAAAATGTTGAAAAATTGTCAATCCTAATAGTCCAAATACAATAGAAGGTACTGCTGCTAAATTATTAATGTTAATTTCAATTATATTTATTAAACGATTTTTAGGGGCAAATTCTTCTAAATAAATTCCCGCACCAATACTAATAATTACCGAGAAAATAATAGTTAAAGATATTGTATATAAAGTACCTAAAAAGGCTCCTTTAATTCCCGCTAATTCGGGGTAACGGGAGTCGGAATTCTTAAAAAATAGATTATTGAATCTTGTTTGAATTAAGCCTTGCTTTTTTAATTGCTCAATAGCCTGAATGGTTTCTTCATTTAACAGATAGCCTGCACCTAAGTAATGTTTCAGCACCATATCTACATTAGATGATACTAGTAATTCTATTTTATGTGATTCTGCGTTATTTTTATTTTTTAAAGTTGATGCAACATTTTGTAGTTCACTAATAGAGATAGAGCTTAATAAATCGCTTGTTTGAATTTTGTCTATATTTTCTATGTTTGATTTTTTTAACATGGCATTTAATGAACCATACAAAATTTCTTCATAGTTAGCATTGTCATTATGTTGAAGAAGTGGAACTTCTAAGGTTAGATAATGGGTATAAAAAGATGTATATCCTTTAGAAAATATAGAAAACATCAGTATGAAAAGTATAACAATAGTAGAAACTATAGAAAATAATCCTAAATTTTTAAATAAAAATTCTATGATGTATCTTTTTTTGGCAATATTATTTTTAATCATATTTTTCTTTATATTTGTTAACTATATGAACAGCAATGATGTTAAAAACTAATGTAATACATAACAACAACAATCCTAATGCAAAAGCCACAAGGGTTTTGGGGCTATTAAATTCCTGATCTCCCTGAATCAGCATAACAATTTGTGTAGTGATAGTAGTTACAGGTTCAAGGGGATTAAAAGTTAAGTTGGCAGCTAAAGATGAAGCCATTACAACAATCATTGTTTCTCCAACCGCCCGTGATACTGCCAATAATACCGCAGCCATAATGCCGTGAAAAGCAGAAGGTAACAATACTTTGCGAATCATTTCATTTTTCATTGAACCCATACCCATTGCACCTTCACGGAGCGATTTAGGTACAGCATGAAGCATGTCATCACTTAAAGAAGAAATAAAAGGTATAAGCATAATGCCCATTACCAAGCCTGCAGTTAAAGCATTTTCATTTTCTACTTGAATACCAAAAAAACTAAAGCAATTAACTAAAAAAGGAGCGAAGGTAATAGCAGCAAAAAATCCGTAAACAATGCTAGGAATACCCGCTAATATTTCTAAAATTGGTTTCACAATTTTACGCTTCTTGCTAGACATATACTCCGACATATAAATAGCAGCAGATAAGCCTAAAATAATCGCAGTAGAAACAGAAATAAGGGCAATTAAAAGAGTACCACTTAATAAAGGTATCACTCCAAAGCTGTTTTCAGGATCTAATTCGTAGTCTTCAGGGTGCCAATTGCTACCAAATAAGAACTGGGTAATGGGAATTTGCGAGAAAAATTTAATTGCTTCAATTAATAAAGAGCAGATAACCCCAACTGTTGTCAATATTGCAATACTAGCAAATAAAAATAGAACAACCCTAATAATTTTTTCTACTTTATTATGAAAATTTCCTTTGAGATTAATGGTGTTTAATAAGAATGAGGCTAAAATAATAAACAATATAACGAAAATAGCATACAATAATAGTTGTTGCCATTGTTGATAATGTACAATAGTTTTTACCATCTCTAGTATTCTTTCTTTAGAAATAGATGAGGGAAAATCTACGTTTTCTAAGCTGTTAGTATCGTTTAATTGTTTAACTAGTGCAGGTAATTGAGATTGTACTATTTCTTGAACTATTAAAGGCTCACTAGATATAAACTTATTAGTTATTACCGTATTAATCCATATGTTAGTAGAAAAATATAAAATAAAAAAGAAAATAACACTAGGAATGCACGACCATAAAACTATGTAAGAAGCAAAATACTTGATTTGTTTACGATTTTCACGGGTTATAGTAGATGCTGTAAATTTTCTTAAAGCTAATTTATAAGAGATAAAAATCAAAATACAAGAAATTAAAAAAAATAAAAACATTATTACACTTTATGTTAGATGTTTCTTTCTATATAGTTAACCTTTTATAATTTTAGAATGCCGTATCTTTTATTACTAACAACATACGGCAAACTATTCTCAATTTTCAATATCAATTAAATCTTATTTATTTTGGCTACTAATGCTTTATATTCACTAGAATCAAGTACTACTAAACCTGCTTTTTGCAAATATCCCTTATCGGATATTGTTTTAGGATTTATAAGTTCTTTCATAAAATCTTTTAAACCAGGAACAACTGCGATATTATCTGTTTTTACATACATAAATAATGGGCGAATCAATTTATATTTTTTGTTAGATAGGGTAAGTTTGTTAGGAGATACTCCATCAATTTTAACAGCATTTACAATAGATTGATTTTGCTCGTAATAGCTATAACCACTAACAGCTAGCAAATTATTGGAAGTAGCAACTTTTTTTATCATTAAAATATCGTTTTCACCGCCTGAAACCCATGCTCCATCATTTCTAATAGTTTTACCTACTTTGCCACAGTCTATTGTGTTAGATTTAAAAGTTTTGCAACCATCTATTAAAACCATTTCAACAAAAGAATCACGTGTTCCCGATGTAGAAGGAGGTCCCATAACTTTAATTGGTAAACTTGGTAAATCTTTTGATATATCAGACCATTTTTTATACGGATTATTAATTAAATTACCTTTGGAATCAGGTACTTGGCTCGCTAAAGCTAAAAAAAGTTGTTCTGTAGTTAAGCTTAAATCTTTAAATATTTTTGGTGAAGTTATTACAATAGCGTCATAACCAAATTTTATTTCAGTAATATTGGTAACTCCATTGCTATTACACATAGCTATTTCAGTTGCGGTCATTTCTCTTGATGCATCTACTATGTCTGGAGATACTAAAGCAGGGCTTTGACAAAACAGTTTAATGCCACCACCTGTACCATTTGCTTCAACTATTGGTGTTTTGAAATTATTATTTTTAGTTACAAAATTTTGTGCTATAAGGGTAGAAAATGGATACACAGTTGAAGAACCAACTATTTTAATATTGTCTCTAGCATAAACACTTAGTGATAAAGGTATTAATAAAGATAAAACAATTAAAATACATTTCATGGCTTTCACTTTTTCATGTTAAAAATATAATTAATAGTAGAATATATTTTGTAATATATCATAAGTTTTATTTTATACAAAGTAATTAATTTTATCGTTTATTATAAATTTATATCCTTTAACAAACTCTTTATTCTCTAATGGTTTTTTTCCTGTTTTTTGCATTATAATAGGTTCTAAAAAGGAGTTTTTACAAGCTACGGTAAAAGGATTATTATTGACAATTGTGCCTACTTCATAATTATGGTTTTCTTCATAAACTTTAGCAGAAAATACTTTTATGAGTTCTTCGTTGTAATAAAAAAAAGAAGATGGAAAATTTTCAAACCCCCTAATACGGTGTTCTATTTCTTGTGCTGTTTGTGAAAAATTTATTAACCCTTGTTCTTTTTTTAAAATAGGAGCATAGGTTACACCTTCTAAGGGTTGCTGTTTTTTAGATAAAACTTGATGATTCTTTAATTTATATAATAACTCTAAAATCAATTTAGCACCAATATCAGCAAGGCTATCATACAAATTTTGCGAGGTTGTGGTATTTGTAATTGGCGTGGTAGATACACTAATAATATCACCTGTGTCTAAGCCTTCGTCCATTTGCATTAAAGTTACCCCCGTTTCTTTATCTCCTGAGGCAATAGCCATCTGAATGGGGGAAGCACCTCTCCATCTTGGTAAAAGAGAGGCATGGGTGTTAATGCAACCATGTTTTGGAGAATCTAAAACGGTCTTAGGAAGAATTAGCCCGTAAGATGCTACTATGCAGACATCAAAATTTTCTTTAATAAATTCTTCTTGATTTTCTATTTTTTTGAAAGTGGTAGGCGTTCTTACAGGAATATTGTTGCTAAGGGCGAACTGATGCACAGGAGACATAATAACCTTGTGTCCTCTTCCTTGTGCTTTAGGGGCTTTAGTATAAACACATGAAAGCTGATAATTATTTTCTATAATTGCACTTAAAATTTTTAAAGAAAATGTATGTGTACCCATAAAACATATTTTCATGAGCTTGTCTCCTAGTTCATTGCTTTTTCTTTAGATTCTTCATCTTTTTCTTTTAGTATTTTATAGTATTCTCTGATTTTCAACTGTTTTTTTAAGCTAGACAGATGATCAATAATTAGTTTACCATTTAGATGATCTATTTCATGTTGAATAATTTTTGCTAAGAAATCGGTTGCCTCAAGTTGTTGTATTTCACTATTGATGTCCATATACTCTACCACTATTTCATTGGGCCTGCTAATATCTAAGTAAAGACCGGGTAAAGATAAGCAACCCTCTTTTAATTCCGTTAAGTCATCTGTATGTGAGATAATAGTTGGATTTATAAGAACGTAGGGGGTGTTTATTTCATCGGTTTGAGGATCTAAAACAATAATGCGTTGCAATACACCTAATTGTGGGGCAGCTAAACCAACACCATTATTTTCATACATTGTCTCAAACATTTTTTCTACTAATGCTTTAGTGTTTTCGCTTATTATATCTACGGTGTGAGAAATCATTTTGAGCTTAGTATTAGGATATTTTAGAATTTCTAATTTATATACATCTATATCTTGCATATTACAATACTTTCCTTAGTTTTATTGCAGTTGACAGCGTTATATCATCTAAATAATCTATTTCTCCACCTATTGGAATACCTTGTGCAAGCATTGTAAGGGTTATTTTAGGGTCAATTTGATCTTTAATATAATGAGAGGTTATCTGCCCCTCCATTGTTGCCGATGTTGCAATAATAACCTCTGTTATGGAACTACTTTTGATATGTTCCAGTAATAAATCAATATTCAAGTTTTGCGGAGATTGATTCTTTTGGGCAGAGATATTTCCGCCTAAAACAAAATATAAGCCATTATAAGATTTACTATTTTCAATAGCCCATAAAGAAGAGATATCTTCAACAACGCAAATAGTTTGCTTATCCCTCGTGCTATCGCTACAAATGTTGCATGGGTCTGTAATATCTAAATTAAAGCATTGTTGACAAGTTTTAATGTTTTTTGCTACATTGTCTAAAGATAGAATTAAAGGTTCAAGCAAAAGTTCTTTTTTTTTCATTAAGTCAAACAAGATTCTTCTAGCAGATCTAGTACCAATGCCTTGCAACCTAGACAATAACAACACAGTATGATCTAAAATATTATCCATTGCTATTAACGCTGTTTATATGATTATTATTTGCCATTAAAACAAGCCCGGAATCTTCATTCCTTGAGGTATTGGCAAACCTGCTGTTGCAGTTTTCATTTTTTCAGCACTTACAACGTTGGCTTTTTGTTTGGCATCGTTAAAGGCAAGAATAACCATATCTGCTATTAAAGTTAAGTCTAAATCTTCTTTCAAAGAATCAGAAATTTCTATGCTTAAAATATCTGTGGCACCATTAATAACTACTGTAACAAGACCACCGTTGGCAACCCCTGTAAATTCACTAAGATTGATTTCCTTCTGAATTTTTTCTAGTTCTTGTTGCATTTTTTGTGCTTTTTGCATCATTTGCATTATATTTTTCATTGGTTTGTTCCCCTTGGCTAAAAGATTTCTTATAATTATTTTGATGATAAGGTTTATAGTTGAAGAAATTAGGAAAATATTTTTTGTATTTCTTTCTAAAGAAAAACAATAAAATATACATTAATATGAGGTGAGATATAACTAATATTAATTTTAACAAAATATCATTCAAGATATTTGTAATAATTTGCGCTTTTAAGATTGCATTAATAAACACATAAGAATACATGATAGCTGTAGCAACTACTTGAGCAACAATTAAAGATGGCAATGCCCTTGTCCATAAACCTAGATGCCTTTTTTTCTCTTTAATAAAAGCGTAAATTTTAATGTTTACGAACTGCGAAACTATTATAGATAAGCCAGCAAATAATAGCATATTTAAAGTATCGCCTATAACACTTACATTAACCAGGTATCCAATTCCAATAAAAAGTATTGTACTCCATGATGCTACATAGTAGGTTTTTAGTGCATTTACTTTGCCAAAAAGCTCGTTAATTAATTGTAAAAACATAAATGATAAAGAATAGACAAGCACATATTTTATACTGTAAGGGTCTGCTAAAAAAAACAACGTAGAGAAAATTAGTGCAGAAGCTAGTCCTACAATTAGCCATGTGAACTTTATGTCTAAGGGCTTATTGTAATTTATACGAAAGTTGTTTCTAAATTTATTGTTATTATTAAAAGTTTTATTCAAAATATTGATTTCCTTGAAATTTGTTGAGATATTTGATTTTCATCAAAACAACACAAATTATATATTATCTCTTGCAAACAATCAATGAAAATATATGATTAGACATGAAATATCTTTTTAATTGATTGTTGGTAAGAAAAGTTATATAGTTTTAGGATAATTATTTTTAATTAATTTAAACACTATAACTGTAGGTATTTCAATGGCATCACAAGAAACAATATACGCACCAATTGAAGGCAATTTAATAAATATTACTAAAGTTAGTGATCCTGTATTTGCAGAGAAAATGCTGGGCGATGGTTTGGCAATTCAACCTAATCTTGGAGTACAAAATATTGTTGCTCCTTGTGATTGTATTATTGAAACTTTACATGATTCTAATCATGCAGTAGCACTTACGACCGCACATGGCATTACTATTTTATTGCATGTTGGTATAGATACTGTGAAATTACAAAGTAAAGGCTTTAAAGCTTTTGTAAAAGTAGGGCAATCTGTTAAAAAAGGTGAAAAGTTACTAGAAGTAGATTTTGATTTTATCTCTAAAAACGCACCAAGCATAGATGTAATTATGGTGTTTACCAATTTGTCGGAAGACCAAAAATTATTTTTACAGCCCGAAGGTCATATTGAAAAGCAAAAACAATTGGTAGTTATTGATAATAAAGATGCTAGTGTAAAGTTAGAAGCTGTACAATCTGTTTCATCTAATAGTAATGAGGTGTTTTCTGAAGTTTTAACTGTGGCGAATCACACAGGGATTCACGCTCGTCCTGCTTCTGCAATCTTTCAAATAGCTAATAGATATAAATCTACAATTGAACTTAGAAGTAATGATAAAAAAGCTAATGCTAAAAGCGTAATTTCTATTCTTGGTATGGGTATTAAATTTAACGATAAAATAGAATTTGTGGCAAATGGTGATGACGCAAGTAGTGCAGTAGCTGAATTATCTAAGGCAGTAATAGATGGATTAGGTGAAAACGTGGCAAAATCTGGGGTTAGTGCTGTAGCTTCATCTAATGTTGTAGCTAAAGATATTGTTACAGATTTTAGTAAAACAGTAACATTGAAAGGTGTTTTAGCTTCTCCGGGCATGGTTATTGGTAAGTCATTAATGATGAGTGAAGAAGAAATTAAAGTAAATGAGCAAGGTGGTAGTGTTGAAAATGAACTTACGCTTCTGAATAATGCCTTGAAGCAGGTTCATGAAAGCATTAACAATGATATTGCAGTAGCCAATGCAAAATCACAAAAAACTCAGGTAGAGATTTTTAACGCACACTTAAATATTTTACAAGACCCTGCTATTGTAGAAAATGCAAGAAAATATATTTCTCAAGGTAAGTCTTCAGCTTTTGCTTGGTCTATGTCTATTAAAGATAGTGTTTCTATTCTACAAGGAAGTGGTAACGCCCTCTTAATTGAGAGGGTAGCCGATCTTAAAGATATTAAAAGGCGTGTAATTTCTAAAATATTAGGTTTGCCCGATAAAACTATAGATTCTTTTCCTGAAAATACTGTAATAGTAGCTAAAGATTTAGTTCCATCTGATTTATCTAAGTTTGATGAAAACGTTAAGGCAGTGGTATTGTCTCATGGTTCAGCTACAGCTCATGTGGCTTTAATGTTAAGAAATATGGGTGTTCCTGCTATTGTGTCTTTAGGCGATTCATTAGATTATATTTCTGATGGTACCAATTTAATTGTAGATGCTAATGATAAAACTTTAGTTATAAATCCCGATGCAAACATACTAGCAGAAATGGTAGAAAAACATACTAAAATAGAAAAAGTCCGTGCTGAAAATATTTCTCATGCTATGGAGCCTGCAGTTACTAAAGATGGCGTTGCCATTAAAGTTAAAGGCAATGTTTCTAATGCGTTAGAGGCTTCAAAAGCTTTAGCACTGGGTGCCGAAGGGGTGGGTTTATTGCGTACAGAATTTTTATTTTTTAATTCTCAGAATGCACCAACAGAAGCAGAACAGATTTTGTTATATCAAGGAGCTTTAGATTCTATGCAAGGAGGCAGTGTTACATTAAGAACTTTAGATGTTGGTGGAGACAAACCTTTAAGTTATGTACATATTGATCCTGAAGAGAATCCAATTTTAGGCATGCGTGGAGTAAGAAATTACTTTAACAATAAAGAGATATTTTTAACACAGGTTCGTTCTATTTTAAAGGTAAAACCATTAATTCTGGTAAAAATAATGGTGCCAATGATTAGTGATATTAGTGAAATGATTGCCGTAAAAGCAATTATAGAAGAAGAGAAAAAAATATTAGGAATTAATGTTCCTGTAGAAATTGGAACAATGATTGAGGTTCCTTCTTCGGCTATTTTAGCAGAGCAAATGGCTAAATATGTAGACTTTTTCTCTATTGGAACTAACGATCTTGCCCAGTATGTTATGGCGATGGATCGTGGCAACTCTCATTTAACCAAAAAATTAAATAATTTACACCCTGCTATCTTAAAACTTATTAAAATGACAGTAGATGGTGGAAATTTAAGTAATAAACCAACTGCAGTTTGTGGGGCAATGGCTTCAGAATTAAGTTCTATCCCAATATTATTAGGTCTTGGAGTGCATGAACTGTCAACTTCTATGAAGTCTATTCCCGATGTGAAAGCTTTAATTAGAACTCTTAATTATGCACAATGTGTAGAAGTGGCTAATAAGGCATTAACTTTTGCTACGGCAGATGAAGTGGAAAAGTTGGTATTGGAAACTTTTAATATATAGTAAAATCATATCATGTGAAATTTATTATTTAATTAACTGTTAATTTAAGTTTTGTAACAAAAGGGGAGTATAAAATTATGAAGGTCGGTAATTTTTTTATAAATTTAGGTAAAGCTTTAATGCTACCTATTGCAGTTTTACCAATTGCGGGTATTTTATTAAGAATAGGTCAGCCCGACTTATTAAATGTGGCATTTATCTCTGCCGCAGGTAATGCAGTGTTTTCTAATTTACCAATTATTTTTGCCTTAGGCGTAGCAATTGGTTTTGCTGAAGATAATCATGGTTCTGCAGGTTTAGCTGCTTTTATTGGTCATTCTATTTTTATGGCATCTTTATTAGTATTGTTACCAGGTGCTAATATGGGAGTATTTTCTGGAATAATTATTGGTGCATTGGCAGGAGGACTGTACAATAAATATAAAAACATTTCTTTGCCTGTTTATATAGCCTTTTTTGGTGGTAGAAGATTTATTCCTATTGTAACGGGCTTAATATCTCTTTTATTTGCTTTTATTTTTTCTATAATATGGCCTCCAATTGATTTATTAGTAAAAGGCTTAGGTGATTTTATTATTCATTCTGACAACATAGGTTTATTTATTTATGGGGTTGCCAATAGATTGTTAATACCTTTAGGGTTACATCATATTTTAAATTCTTTAGTATGGTTTACTTTTGGCGATTATTCTGTGGTAGAAAACGGTGTAACAGTTATTAAACATGGCGATTTGTGGCGTTTTTTTGCGGGAGATAAAACAGCAGGTTCTTTTATGGCAGGCTTTTTCCCAATTATGATGTTTGGCTTACCGGCTGCAACCATGGCAATGATTGTTACGGCTAAAAAAGAGAAGCGAGGAATGATGATGGGCATATTAGGTTCTGCCGCATTAACAGCTTTTTTAACAGGGGTTACAGAGCCACTAGAATTTAGTTTTATGTTTTTAGCTTTTCCATTGTATGTAGTACATGCTATTTTAACAGGTATTTCTTTAGTTGTTATGAATATCTTTGATGTCAAATTAGGTTTTACATTTTCAGCAGGCTTGTTCGATTACTTAATTAGTGGCAAATTGGGTACTAATCCTTTATTATTATTTCCTATTGGATTGATTTTTGCTGTAGTATATTTTGTAATTTTCTATTTTGCTATTAAAATTTGGAACATTAAAACACCAGGCAGAGAAGATGACAGTTCTAATGTTTTAGATACAACAACTGTAGCTAACAAATTAGCAAGCAATGAACCAATAAAAAATGTTGCAGATAAAGACAACGAAGAAGCTTTGTTGTATTTATCAGCTATGGGTGGTTCAGAAAACATTGTGCATATTGGCCATTGTACTACTAGGCTAAGAGTATCTATTGTTGATAATTCTAAAATAGATGTAGAAACACTGAAAAAATTAGGTGCTAAAGGAGTTATTAATAATATTGAGGGAAATGTGCAAATTATTATTGGAATGCAGGTAGAGGCATTAGCAGATAAAATAAAAAAAGTTTTCCAAAGTAAATAAAAACTTGAAATATGGAGTAAATATATTTAATATAACTAAAAACCTATATTTTACTATGTGTATCTTTGCAGTTTTATGTAGAATTTAACTACAATCTGTACTGCAGATAACTCTTTGAAAAAATATAAATTTAGTTGTATTTACTCCATATTTTTATTTATAGCAATGCTGATGTATAAAAATACAGTATTATCTTATTTTTTCTTAGCGTTGAACTAAACTTAATTTTCTTTAGTATATTTCAAAACATATGAATTTAGATATATAACATTGTAAGGAGTAATACATGCGATTAATCATTTCACAAAATCCCGGTTTATGGGCAGCTAATTATATCTGTAATAAAATCAAAACTCACAACTATCATATTAAAAAAAACTTTGTTTTAGGATTGCCAACGGGTAGCACTCCTGTAAAAATGTATGAATTTTTAATTGATATGTACAATAAAAAACAATTATCTTTTCAAAATGTAGTTACATTTAATATGGACGAATATATTGGTTTAGATAAAAATCATGAACAAAGTTATTATAGTTTTATGCATAAAAATTTATTTAATTCCATTGATATTAAAAAAGAAAATATCAATATTCCCGATGGAATGGCAGTAGATATTAAGCAATTTTGTGTGGAATACGAAGAACGCATTAAACAAAATGGGGGCATTGATTTATTTGTTGGGGGTGTTGGTGAAAACGGTCATATTGCTTTTAATGAACCATATTCTTCTTTATCTTCTCAAACAAGAGATAAAGAGCTAGATTTTGATACAATGAATGCAAATGCCAGATTTTTTGGTGGAAATATCAACTTAGTGCCAAAAAGTGCTATAACTGTTGGAATTGAAACTTTGCTTGAATCTAAAGAAGTCATGATTTTAGTTCAAGGAGTAAAAAAAGCACATGCTTTACAACAATGTTTAGAAGGGGCAGTATCTCATAGTTGCCCTATTTCTGCTTTACAATTTCATAAAAAAGCTATTATTGTGGCTGATGAATCAGCTACCATTGAACTTAAAGTAAAAACATATAAATATTTTAGTTCTTTGCAGGACGAATTTTCGTATATAGAAGAAATAGTTAAAAATACGGAGTAACCCATATGTCTAATAATTATATATTATTTAGTAAAAAAATCTTTAACGGATATAATTTTTTATACGACCATGCAATAGTTGTTGAAAATGGTAAAATAGTTGATATTGATTTTAAAAATATAATTTTAGAACGCTATAAAAATTTGCCAATTCACGATATGAAAAATCATGTTATTGCCCCTAGTTTTATAGACTTACATATTAATGGCTGTGGTGGTGTCTTGTTAAACGATGACATCTCTATTAATACCTTAGAAATTATGCACAAAACTAATTTAAAGTTTGGTTGTACTAGTTTTTTGCCCACTTTAATTACAACAACGCCTGAAGAAATTAAAGAAGCAGTTAATTTAGTTGCCAAACTTTACAAAGAGCAACAATATAAGAAAATACTGGGCATACATATTGAAGGACCTTATATTTCTAGCGTAAAAAAAGGTATTCATAATGCTAAGTTCATTAAGCCTATTGATTTAGCAATGGTAGATTTTTTAATTGAAAAAGCCATTGAGGTGCCAATTAAAATTACTATGGCTCCTGAAACTAATGATTTATCTTTAATTCATAAATTAGCACAAAATGGCGTTATTGTTTCACTTGGGCATAGTAATGCTACCCACGCACAGGCACAACAAGCTATAGAGCATGGAATAAGTTTAGGAACTCATTTGTTTAATGCTATGTCGGGCTTTGAGGGTAGAAACCCTGGTGTTGTGGGAGCTTTGCTAAATAGCGATATCCCTTGTGGAATTATTGTTGATGGTTACCATGTAAATTATAATTCAATTGCCTTAGTTAAGAAAATTAAGCAAGAAAAACTTTATATTGTAACTGATGCAGTAACTCCTATGGGTACTGATATGAGTTCATTTACTTTTGCAAATCAAGAAATTATGGTAGAACATGGCAAGTGTGTAAATAAAGATGGAACCCTTGCAGGTAGCCACATAGATATGATGTCTTCGGTAAAAAATTGCGTGCAACATGTAGGTATATCTTTAGCTGAAAGCTTAAGAATGGCTTCTTTATATCCAGCAAGGGTTATGTCATTACAAAATGATTTAGGTTTAATTAGTAAAGGGTTTATAGCTAATTTAGTGGTGTTTGATGAGAATTTTAAAATGATGAATGTTATAGAGAATGGACAAATCATCAATTAGTATCATTTAACTTTTCTATTTAATAATTTGTGTAGCATAAAGCCATAATGATAATTCTTAACAATGTATTGCCAAATATATTAATGATTACTTAGGAAAAATAAGATGTTATATCAATTAAACCGTGCAATTATTAAAGTAACAGGGGCAGATGCCTATAATTTTTTACAAAAACTAATTACTGTAGATTTAGATGTTAATAAACAGACATTGTATAGTTGTTTATTAAACAATAAAGGCAAATACGATTACGATTTCTTTATTTCTAAAATAGATGATTATTTTTTAATTGATATTAATAATCATGAAGTGCAACGTTTTCTTCAAACTTTAAAAATGTATAAATTAATTGCGAAAGTTAATTTAGAGCATTTAGAAAATTTATCGGTAGTAGTTGTGGCATCAAATAGCATGCTTCCTGAAGGTTATTTATGTGCATATTCTGATAGATTATTAGATTTTATTCGGTGCATTGTACCATCTTTAGGGGTAAAGAATAGTAATATTACAGAATATAATTATTTACGTTATAAAATGGCTATTCCTGAAAGTGAAGAACTGATAGTAGCCAAATCTATTCCTTTGCAATGCGGTATGGAGGAGCTAGGAGCTTTATCTTTTAACAAAGGTTGTTATTTAGGACAAGAGTTTACTAATTCTAGCAAGCATCGTATGAGTATTCGCCACCGTATTGTTCCACTAAAAATTATAAAAGATGTAAATCCCTTACACAAGCTAAACACCATATACAGTAAAGATGTAGAAGTTGGTTATATTTTAGGTAGAGAGCAAGACTATGTTCTAGCTTTTATTTTAATGAAGCATCATCAAGATAATTTAGTGTGCAATGGTTCAGAACTTATTTGTATCTTGCCGAGTTGGATTCAAAATTTTAATACCGATTAACCTATAAATTATTTATCTAATGGGGTGTATCTAATAATTCTTAAAAATAAAATTATAATAGCTAGCAAATTAATAGTGCATAGACTTATAATAGCAAAGGGAATATTAAGATTAATGATAAATATAGTAAAAATTTCCCATGTAACAGCGTAGGCAATGCTTTGGATAATTGGGGCAATATTACCAGCTCTTTTAAAAGATGCGTTGGTAAAGCAATAAGAGACAATTAAACTAATTATTAATGGAAAGAAAATATTATTTAATCTTGTATTAATTTCTTTAATGAAGTTTTTTTCCTCCTTAATTTTTTCTGCTGAATTGTTGGCAAGGCTTTGAAACTCTGGTAAATTCTTGTAATTAATAAGTGTATGTAAGAACAATGTTCTTTTGGCGTTGGTTTCTATTTTGATATTTTTCTTCTGTTCGTTATTAAAAGAAAATATGTATTTGTCAAGATACACTAAATTATTATTTTCCTTAATATTTACCTTGTCTAATAATATTACTACTTGATTATTTTGTATATCTATATAACCTTTTTCGGCAAACACAATCATTTTCTGATATAAGCTATCTTGTGAAATCATAATATTCTGCAAGGTGTTACCACTAATGCGTTGTACATAAAATGTTGTATCTCGGTTTAGGGGAACAAATTGCCCTGGTTTAATAAGCTGAATATTATAGCTAGAGGTAATAATCTGACGTACTTTTAAAGATTCTAAAGTGGCTATAGGCACAATATATGAAACAAACAATGCAGTTAAAATAGAAACAAATAAGCCTAGATAAATTAATACCTTAGATATATTCCAAGGCGAAAAACCTGTAGCTTTTATAATATACATTTCGCTAGTATGATTAAGATTGTTTAAAGCAAAAATCCAGCCAAATAAAAGTGCAAATGGCACAATTTGAATCCAAGTAGTAGGTAAATTTAATGCAATTCTTTTTAATAGTATTGTTACAGAAAATCCTCTATTCAGTACTAAATCAATGAATGTTAATGAATTTAGTAAAATTAACAATAGGGTAATAGATACTATTATTAAAATTATGGGTACAATTGTTTTTTTAAATAAATAAATTTGAATTTTATTCATAATTGACATCTCTTAAAACTGATGAAATTGTGCATTTAAAATTTTACTTTCTAAATCATTATTTTTATCAAATAATAGAGTTCTTTTATAATCACTAGATAGAATTATTTTAGCGCTTACAATATCATGGTGTTCTTTAAAATCAAAGGCTATCTTTACTTTACGATTTTTAGTTTCTAGGTTCATGATTTCAACAATACTCTTATTATTAATTGTAGTACCATGCCAAGATAAAGGGTTAAATGAATTAATAGGGGTAATAGCCAACAAATTAGCATTGGCAGGAATTAATGGCCCACCACAAGCCCTATTATATGCAGTACTACCTGTTGGTGTTGATACTAATATGCCATCTGACACAAGACGCTCAATAATAACTTTGTTGTTTAGTTTAATTTGTAAATTAGCAGCAACAGGTTCAGATCTCATTATTGAAATTTCATTAAAAGCAAAATATGAAAAGGATTGTTGGTTAGTATTAGTAAAACTTCCCAACAAAGGCACAATCTCTACCTGAGTTGTATTATTTAAATGCTGATAGATATCTTGTGTAATATCAATATTATTTAATAAGAATCCTAAATGACCACAGTTAATACCATAAATAGGCTGTTTAAAATTCATATAACGGTGTAAAACATGAAGAAGAAAGCCATCTCCACCTAAAGCTACTAAAATATCTGCTTCTTCAAGCGGGTAAGAACTATACCTTTTTGATAGTGTTGCAAATAATTGTTGCGATTTTTCTGATCTAGATGCTATAAAGGCTATTTTCATTTTATGTCTTTACCTATTTATAATTTATATATTATATGCTATAATAGTTTTAGAAGATAGTAAATAAATAGTACCTAAAGAGGGTTGTTTGTGAAAGTAGAATTTGACTTGTTGAAACTTTTAAGCTCTAGATTATGCCATGATATTATAAGCCCAGTTAATAGCTTAAATTTCTCTATAAGTATTATTAAGGAAGAAAAAGATCAAAGTGCTAAAGAAGCCTTTGACATAGCTAATACGAGTGTGAACAATTTAATTAATCGTCTCACTTATTTTCGTATTGCATTAGGGGCTGCGAGTGTTGGTAGTGAGCATAGTGCATTAAAGAAAGCTAGAGAATTAATTGTAAATTTATTCCAAGAAAAAGATGTAAAAATGGACTGGAATAAAGATATAGATGACAACCTTTTAAAAGTAGCTAGTAATGAAAATATGAAGTTATTATTGAATCTATTTCTTATTATTTTTTATGCAGTAGGTAAGTCTGCCACAGTCTCTATGTACTGTAAGGATATAGATGACACTACCATAGGGTTTGCCCTTTCGGTAAAAGGTGCAGGAATTAAATTAGGAATAGATAATATTCAAGCTTTACGTTTTGAAGTTAAAGAGAAAGATATTACTCCTCGTAATGTGCAGAGCTATTTCACAGCAGTTTTAGCCAATGAAATAGATGCAGATTTACAAGTTCGTGATAACATGCAGGAAGAGATACAAATAGCTTTTAAATTAAAGATTATATAAGTATATCTAATTATTAATATATAACGTAAACAATATATACCTCATGTAGTTTCATTGATACTACATGAGGTCTTCTTTTTGTGAAATAATATAACTATAAGCTTCTATTATACAAAAAACTTAAATCTTTAGTATTATCGTACTCAACAGAATCTTTATTATGTTCAAAAATTTTTATCTTATGATTTTTAGCACTAAAATATTGAATATTATTATTCTTGATGTTTAGTAAACTACCTTCTCTTAAGCCAACCACGTACTGATGCTGGTTTTTCACAAGAAACTCTTCAATACGTTCATCTCTTGTTTCGCCCATATGCCCGTCTATGCTAGCATCTATATAGTGTGGGTTAATTTGAAAAGGAACAAGATTTAAAGATGGGGCAATTAAAGTTGAAATAATAGGCATATCATTAGTAGTTAAAATTGTTGGGGTAGCAACATTTGTTCCTGCCGACCAACCTACATAAGGTTTATTATCTTTTAATACTGCTTTACGTATCGCTCCAATTAAATTATTAATATGCAGTGAGTAATTTAAAAACCACGTGTTGCCACCACTTACTGCAATGCCTTCTGCATTATCAATCGCTTTCACAGGATCAATAGCATCACATATATTATGTACTTTAATTCCTAAGTGTTTTAGTGTTTTTTCTAAATCTATTACTCTTTGTTCATATGGGCTACGAATAATAGCATACGGTATTAAAGTATAAGATTTAATATTAGAATCTTTAATTTGCTGTTCAAGGTAATCTAAAGCATAGTTTAACAAGTTATCTTCTTTTGTTAGTTTGCCATTACTACATAATAAAATATTCATAACTAATCTCCTTGTTGATGTTATGGTTATTATATCATAAAATTAAAAGTTAATACTTTTTTTATTATTTTTTAGTAAAATAATTTATAAAAATTATTGGGTCAATTATATTGAAAGTTTATGCTGTATAAAATAATATCTGCCATTATTATGCTAATATCTTTAACTTTATGGGTAATGTTAATTACCTATAGTGAACTTGAACTGTCTTTGAATTCTACCCAGATGTATGGCAAAATAACTCAAATTTATTACCTAAGAAATGTAGTAGCAGATTTTTTACTACAAACTTTTAGTTATGCAATTTATATCATAATTATTGTGTTCATTGTATGGAGTTATCTCTTGTTTGTTGGACTTAAAATTAAATTTGCATTGTTTAAAATAATGGGATTGTTATACCTATTAATTAGTACCCCATATTTATTATATTATTTTTTAGGAATATATGATGGCGGAATAATTGGTAAATTTTTAGCAGAAACTTTAATGTTTCCATCTTATTTTGTGTTTTGTGGGTTGCTGATTAATATAGCAATATTCTTTAGTGTCCTCTCTATTCACTTACATTTTTATAAAAATATAAGTACATCTTTGCTTAGGAAAATAATTGGGAAGAGCCAGTATTTATGTAGTTTAATTATGGATTATTATAGTAACAAGGTAAACAAAAAAGCACCAATTTCAGATAAAGTACATGCATCTAAAATGCAGGCTACCCCTGATATAGACTATATTTTATCTAAGCAAAAAGAAGTAATGGCAAACACCAGTATTAATATGCCACAGCAAGATAATTCACTGACCCAGCATATTAAAGAGCATAAAATTTTTAATTTTGATAATTTAGTAGAAACAAACAATACCAAATTACCCCAGCAAGATAACTTAGAAGTACAGTTAGAAAGTCTTGCAGATTCAGATTCTAATCCCAATTCACATGCTCATTCCAATGAAGATGATATCAATATCAAAATTGCAGAGGTAGAAGAAGAAAAAAACAATCTTGCCAATTTAAAACCTACAATGTTAGAAGAATCCAGTATAAAAATAGAGCCATATTCTCCACAAGAACTAGCATTAGACAATAATACTGCTTCTTTGAATTATAATGTTCCTTTATCTTTCTTACAAAGTTCTGATAACAAAAAAAATAATCAAATGTCTCCTCAGGAAATTAAAGAAGTAGCCACCAAGTTAGCACAAATTATTAGTGAATTTAATATAGATTGTACCATTGTAAACATTGAAAGTGGACCAGTAGTAACACTGTATGAAATTACTATTCCTGCAGGAGTTAAAAGTTCTAAAGTTATTTCTTTAGAAACAGATATTGCATTAAGAATGGGAGCGGTTTCAGTACGTATTGCCATTGTTCCGGGCAAAGAAGTAATCGGCATTGAAATACCAAATAAACACAGGCAAACAGTTTATTTTAAAGATATTATACAAAGTGATGAATTTCAAAACAGCACTGCAAAATTACCCTTAGGTTTAGGCTGTGATATTAATGGAAGAACAGTAGTACAAGATTTATCAACCATGCCCCATGTGTTAATTGCAGGAACAACAGGTTCAGGAAAATCTGTTGGAATCAATGGTATGATTTTATCTTTGCTTTATAAACTATCACCAGATCAGTGCAAACTTATTATGGTAGACCCAAAAATGTTAGAGCTATCTATTTACCAAGATATCCCACATCTGTTAACTCCCGTTGTAACAGACCCAAAACAAGCGGTTGGAGCATTAAAATGGGTAGTGAAAGAAATGGAGTATAGATATTACCAAATGTCGCTTTTAGGGGTAAGAAATATTATTGGATTTAATGAAAAAATTTCTAATACCGAGAATTTACGCATAATACAAGAGAAATTGTTAGTGAATCAAGGCATACCGATTGAATTTAAACACATGCCATATATTGTAGTAGTGATTGATGAAATGGCAGATTTAATGATAGTAGCAGGCAAAGAGGTTGAAGTAGCAGTACAAAGGTTAGCACAGATGGCAAGGGCATCGGGAATTCACTTGGTAATGGCAACCCAAAGACCTTCAGTAGATGTAATTACAGGCACAATTAAAGCGAACTTCCCAACCCGCATGAGTTTTCAAGTGAGCTCTAAAATTGATTCTCGCACCATTTTAGGAGAACAAGGAGCAGAACAGTTGTTAGGCAGGGGTGATATGCTTTATATGTCTGGCGTTGGCAGAATACAAAGAATTCATGGACCTTTTATTAATGATGATGAAGTGGGTAAAATTGTTGATTATTTAAAAAGCTTAGGTGAACCTAGTTATGTAGATAGTATTACTAATTTTGGATTGTTAGATGATAATGTAGATGAAATGTCTGAAAAAGATGAACTATATGACGCAGTGATAGATATGATACAACAAGAGGGCAAGGTATCTACTAGCTTTATTCAACGCAGATTTAATATAGGTTATAATAGGGCAGCAAAGATTGTAGAGCAATTAGAGTACAGGGGAGTTGTATCTAAGGCAACAGCTACAGGAAAAAGAGAAATTTTATTATAAAAAAAGGTGGATATTATGAAGAAATTAATTGTTATTTTATTGTTGCTATGTGTTAGTTTTACCTTGCATGCGAAAGACTTCATCTTAACTGAAAAAATGATAAATGAAATTAAAATAATTGATGGTTTATATGAAAAATATAATACCATTAAGGCTAAGTTTATCCAAAAAGATAATTTAGGTAACAGGGGCGAAGGTTGGTTTATAATATCAAAGCCAGGTAAAGCAAGAATTGAATATAGCAATATTCCTGTAAGATTTATTGCGAACAAAGGAGCTTTATTATATCAAGACACTAGCTTAAAACAAAAAACTTTTTTACCAATACATAGTTCACCATTCGCTTATTTGCTTGAAGATAAAACATCTTTTCTAAATGCACACATTAAAATTATGAATTATGTATCTTATTCTACCCATGTGGAAATTACCATGGTAAGCAAGAATAATCCAGAAATAGGTAGTTTAACCCTATATTTAACCTCAGAAAAAGCTGAAATTATTAAATGGAATGTGGTAGATGCTAAAGGTATAGTTACAGAGGTCTTTTTATTAGAGCCTACCTTTAGTGTAAATGGAGTTAAAAACCAGTCTATTTTTAATACTCAGAAAATTAAAAATGTGCAGTTTGCAAATTTATAGTAATAACAATTGTAACAGCTTAAAGATGCAGGAATCAATTGTTAATATAAAATTCCAATATTCTATAAGAATGTTGTAATATGAAAACTAAAAATATATTGTACTATAATAGTATAATAGTATAATAGTATAATAAGTATAATAATTATAATAATATTATATGAGAATTTATTAATATAAGGTAATAATTATGAAAAGCGTATCTTTAACAACCTCTATATTTACTGTTTTTTTTATAATAGTAACAGGGGTATTTTTAACTAGAACTTTGCAATCTGCAGAGCCTGTACCTGCAAGTGATAATACAGTTGGCACACAACCTGTCATATCATCAAGTAAAAGACCTCAAGTTTTTTTAGATGTTGCAATTGATGGCAAGCCTGCTGGTAAAATTGTAATAGAATTATATTCAGACAGTGTTCCTAAAACCGCTGAAAATTTTAGAGCTTTAGCTACAGGTGAAAAAGGATTCGGTTATAAAGGTTCAATTTTTCATAGAGTTATTCCAGGCTTTATGATTCAAGGTGGCGACATAGAAAAAGGTGATGGAACAGGTGGTAAATCTATTTATGGTCCACAGTTTGAAGATGAAAACTTTAAAATAAAACACACCAAAGTGGGCTTATTGTCTATGGCAAATGCTGGTCCTAACACCAATGGTTCTCAATTTTTTATTACAACTGTTTTAACTGATTGGTTAGACGATAAGCACGTAGTTTTTGGTGAAGTACTTAGTGGAATGGACGTTGTAACTAAAATTGAATCTTATGGTTCTCAAGATGGCAAACCAAAAGCAGTAATTTCTATTGTAAACGCTGGTGAGTATGATAAAACTTCCGATAAGGATTCTAAAACAGATTCAAATAAAGGTTCAACTGCCACATCAACTAAAGATTCTGCTAATAAACCTGTAGATGAAAATGCAAGTTCTACTTCAGCAACCTCAACAACAGAAAGCACTGTAAGTGAAACAGCTGAAGCAACTCCTACAGAAGTTCCTGTAGAACAAGGTACAGCTACTCCAGTTAAATAAATTTTCATATTTATATTTACAAAATTAAAATAGGATATAATTTTTTATATCCTATTTTATATTGTATGCACAGTTATAAGTGGTATTATTACAGTTCACACCAAATATAATTTCAACAAGGCTATTACGTTATATTGTTACAACCTTCTTATCTACAAGCTTTATTACTGTAAAATAAGTTAGCTAGCTAGACAGTTTCATTGCTAAGCAATTTAGTATTTCACTTAATGTAATTCTCATTTCTTTGTTGCGAATATATAATTTCAAGTATGGTTCAATTTATTAGTAAAAATTGATACAATATAACTGATATATAAGTATTGCAAATAGAACAATAAAACTTTTGGTTGTATTAGGGCGTTAATTTTTTTCTTAGTAGATTATTAGGGTATGAGTGTTTAGCAAAATTAGGTGGTAAGTAATTGGAAAATTATAAATAATTATGCTTATCTATCCCAACTAAGCAAAATCAAAAATGGTTAATATGAGTGTAGTAGGGCGGAACGATTTACTTAGGCTATATGTAAAAACCCATTATCTCATAATAATCATGCAAAAATTACTCTTCATTTTCATTAACGTCTTCTTCATCAAAATCATCTACCGTACTATCTTGGGTAGTAATTTATAATTCATGTAAAGGAATCTCTAACTCTTTAAACATCTGTTTAATGAATTTTAATTTTTCATTAGTTTTATAGTCGGTATCCAAATAATAACTACTACCCTCAATTTTTTTATCAATTGCCTTTATTTTATTTATAGATAATCACTTAAATCTATCATCAGTTAATAAATCTTTATACTCATCTTGTTTGTAAAAACATGATACTAAGTTATGAGAAAAATAGCTTACATGCCCTAAGTTTGTTTGTGAACTGTTATTAAAAATTGTAAAAACTAATATCTTTGAATATGTTAAATTTATAGCAATTTCAAAAGGTGTAGTGTGTAGATTTCTAGTAAGAAAAATCATGACATTGTTATATAACTTTAGCAAATATTGTGATTGTTTATTATAAATTTGATAATATAAACCATTAGGCAGAAAAGATTAGGTTGCTTTGTTGTATTTTTTTTTGTTTTGCATTACTGTGTTTTAAATGTGATATTAAGTAGCAATAATTTGTAATAATGTTGTAATATGATAGGTGAAAATATAATATTATCTTTTATATTAACATTTATAACATAAGGTAATAATTATGAAAAAACTATCTTTAATAAGTTCACTATTGACTGTTTGTTTTATATTGTTAACAGGGCTATTTTTAACTAGCAGTTTACAATCTGCAGAGGTAAACTCATCAAATAAAAGACCTCAAGTTTTTTTAGATGTGGCAATTAATGGTCAACCTGCGGGTAAAATTGTAATAGAATTATATTCAGATATTGTTCCTAAAACAGCTGAAAATTTTAGAGCATTGGCTACAGGTGAAAAAGGATTTGGCTATAAAGGTTCAATTTTTCATAGAATTATTCCATCATTTATGCTTCAAGGTGGAGACTTCATGCAGGGCAATGGAAAAGGTGGTAAATCTATTTATGGTAACAAGTTTGCAGATGAAAACTTTAAAGTAAAACACACCAAAGCGGGTTTATTATCTATGGCAAATGCTGGTCCTAACACCAATGGTTCTCAATTTTTTATTACAACAGCTGTAACTGATTGGTTAGATGGTAAGCATGTAGTTTTTGGTGAAGTAATTAGCGGAATGGACATTGTAACTAAAATTGAAGCTTATGGCGCTAAAGACGGTAAACCAACAGCAACAATTTCTATTGTAAACTGTGGTGAGTATAATCAAGGTGCTACATCAGCATCATAGCCATTAAATAAATTTTTATATTTACAAAATTAAAATAGGGTATAAGTTTTTATATCCTATTTTATATTGTATTAGTAATTATTATTGTACGGAGTAAAAATAGATATAACAAAACTTTTGGTTGTATTGTAAGATGAATTTTTTCATTGGCAAGGCATAGGGAGTTATGGTTGGCTTAGCAAAAACAAGATGGGGTGGTGAGGTGTTTATTATTGGTTAGATATAATTAAACTTCCCTAACTCCAACTAACCACAATAAAAAAGGATTTATGTTCGGTTAGTGGGGCTAGGAACTATGTATTTAGGCTATATGTAAAAACCAATTATCTAACAATAAAAATGCAAAAATTAATCTTCATATTCATTATCGTCTTCTTCGTCATCAACATCATCACTTTCAGTAGTATCTTTGGTAGTTATTGATAATTCATGTAAAGGAATCTCTAACTCTTCAAACATCTTTTTAATTAATTCTAATTTCCTATTACTACTAGCGTGAGTATTCACATAATAACTACTACCAGCAATTTTTCTATAATCAGCATTTATTTTTGTAGATGATAACCACCTAAATCTATCAGGAATTAATAAATTTTTATATTCATCTTGCTTGCATAGCCATGATACTAACTTATGAAAAAAATCCTTTGCTGTTTCTGTATTTTCTTTATGATTAAAAATTGTAAAAGCCAATATCTTAGTATAGTTTAAATCATTTATTTTATCTAAAGTGTTACTTGTATTTTTTACCTCAAGATTAATCTTTCTAGGTAGAGGCAAAATCTCTAATATTTCTTCAGTTAATCTATGACTTCTTGCTTTAATAGTATCAATATTCCACTGCTCTTTATCCATAATATCTTTATACAAATTTTTATAAATATCACTTTCACTTTTATAAATTTCTTTTTTATCTACAAAAGATTTACTACCTGCTTTGCTATTAATATTGGTTATAGTTAAATTACCAAGTGTGTGTAAATATTGTTTATGGTCATCTTTATTAATATGTTGCCAATTTTTAGGATTTTGGGGCATAATATGTTCTATTGATATATTATCAAAAGACATTGCTTTATTATTTTGATATTTATGCTCTAATATTTGCAATATGTATCTATCTTTATAGGAGTGGTTGCTATACAATGCTAAGGTTGGAAGTATAGGTTTTAGTATTTCATCAGTTGCAAAATCACCTCTTAATAGCTCTCCTAATATTTCAGAGTACGAAAATTTATTACCTTGTTCAATATACTCTACAATTTTTTTATGTAGTGGAGCAATTTTACTATTAAACCCAGTGTTAGATTTTTTAATAAGATTATTTCTTAATATTAAAGAAGCGAATATTTTTAAAATACTTATTAAGTCTGCTTCATTTTTAATATATATTTTATTTGTTTCATAATCGGCAATTACCTCAAGTAAAAGAACTCTGGTAGGAATTATATATGTTACAATACTCAGCAAGTGATTAATAATTTTGTTAGGATATTGTGGCTCTAATAATGTTTTATAATAACCAGAGTAGGTGGTTAATTTTTCTAATTTTTCATGTGTGTTATTACTTATATACTCTTTAAAGGTAGATAAAACATCATCATATTTGATAGTTGTAGATTTTATACAGCAAAGATAATCTCTAATAAATTCATTGGTAAGAGATTCTGTTTTTATTTCCGTATTATTTTCTATTATTTGCCAATATTTGTTATAAATATTTTCTTGATCTGCACTCTTTAAATTCATAAGTAAATAATTTCTAATTAAATCAGACGGTTCTAATGCTAAGCCTGTACTATTAATACTTTCAAATATTTCTTGAGGTTTTTCCCCTGTATTAAGAGTTATTAAAATAATGCGTAAATTTTTTATAGCATCAAGAATTGGGTCAAAGTTGACATAATTTTGGGAGTTAGTAAATTTGTGTAATCTTGTTTTAAAAAAGAGATAGTTATGATATAGTTTAGCATCTTTATTTGCTACAAGGTCTTCATTATTTTCAAAGAGTTTCTCATATACATATCTATCGTTTTTAACAGTTTTCAACTTAATTTTAGTATCCTCTCCACCATGTCTATTTTTAAGATATTCATTTTCTAGCTTGTCTGCATTATCAGAGTTACTTAATAGGCTATTATTTTCTTTATATAAATTAAGCATTGCAAGTAACAATAAAGATATAGTAGTTAAACGTTGTTGCCCATCTATTATGGTATATTTTGTATTACCTGTACTTTCTTCTCTTTCTTCAACTGCCACTAATGTACCTAAGAAATGATAGGCATCATTAAGTTTATCTTTAGCACTATTTTTTCTTAAACTAATTAAATTTATAAGGTCTGCCCAAAGTTTTTTACAATTTTCATCACTCCAAGCATAATTTCTTTGATATACAGGTATTTTTAAGGTAATTCCACTGGCACTAATAAACTCTACTAGATATTTTTTATAAACTTCCATAATTATTATAAATCCTTTATAAATTTTTATATTACTAATCTAACAGATGCAAAAATCTACCGTACATCAATCATTAAGACTGTTGACTGAAAATTATTCTACTATGTTTTGATGAAAATGTAAATGAATTTGTGGATAAATGCTTGCAAATGCAACATCTTCATGACTTTACATACTACAGGCATCTACAATAAAAAACATAAAATAACAAAATTGAGAGGGGTGGGGGCTTTAGTGTTAAAGATCCACCAAGTAGTAAACAAGTAGCCATCAAACAGCAATCAAACAGCCATTCAATAGCATTCAAGAACTATCAATAACAAATAACTATTAACCCTCTATCTTCAACAAAATGTGTTTCTTTTTACCTAAAGATAGTTTTATAACATCGTCTTTTATATCTACCTTGCTTAAGGAATAATTACTATCTACAACAGGGGCATCATTCAATTTTACCCCCGCATTTAAAATAAGCTTTCTAGTTTCGCCCTTACTTGCTGTTAGCCCAAATTTTATTAGTGCATCAACAATATTTAAGCCATCATTTAGTTCGGCACTGGTAATAAAGAACGTGGGTAAATTAGCATCTACAATGCCTTTTTCAAATGTATTGATTGCCAGTTCTTCAGCACTTTTAGCCTCAAGTTCACCATGGCATAGCTTGGTAATTTCAAAGGCTAATAGCTTCTTAGCCTCATTTAACTCTTTACCTTGCAATGTAGCCAATTTTCCTATTTCTGCCATTGGAATTTCGGTGAAAATCTTTAAATATTTAATAACATCTAAATCATCTACATTTCTAAAATACTGGTAGAAATCCCACACCGAAAACATACTTGGGGTAAGCCATACTGCCCCACTTGCCGTTTTACCCATTTTGCTACCATCACTTTTGGTTAAAAGATTAGTAGTGAGTGCAAATACTTCCTTAGCATCTTTGCGTCTTATTAATTCTACACCATTAATAATATTGCCCCATTGGTCGCTTCCACCTAATTGCAACTTTACATTGTGATTTTGATTCAAATGTAAATAATCAACAGCTTGTAACAACATGTAGTTAAATTCTAAAAATGTCATTGGATTTTCTTTTTCTAGGCGAAGTTTCACACTATCAAAGCTTAGCATTCTATTTACTGTAAAATGTACCCCAAAATCTCTTAAAAATTCTAAATAACTGAATTTGCTTAACCAGTCGGCATTATTTAGTAACAAGCCCGCATTACTACCATCAAATGAAATAAATCTTTCTAATACTGCCTTAATGCCCAGCATATTTTCATTTATTTGTTCTACTGTGAGCATTTTTCTACTTTCGTCCCGCCCACTAGGGTCGCCAATCATGGTTGTGCCAGCACCTAGTAAAGCTATTGGAGTATGCCCAAACTTTTGTAGATATTTTAACAGTAAAATTTGCATTAATGATCCAACATGTAAGGAATTAGCAGTGCAATCAAAGCCAATATAGGCGGTTATTTTTTCTTTACTCATTATATCGTCTAAATTTTCATAAGACGAACATTGGTGTAAAAAGCCTCTTTCATTAAGAAAAGCTAAAAAATCACTTTTAAATTGCATTGTTGTAAGTTCCTATAGAGATATGTTGTTTTTAACGCCTTTTGCTAGTTCGTCTTTAATGTATTGGTCTACTACCTTCAGTAAATCTTCTTCATGATTCGTAAAGAAATGATCGGTATTTTTAAAGGTTTTCAAGAGTATTTCTTTATCTTTGGTTCTAATAGCTTTTTTAATTATTTTGTCGGCCTCTTTAAAAGGGGCAACAATATCTTTTTCCGAGTGAATAAATAAGCCGTTGGTTGGGCAAGGATAAATAAAAGACAAGTCAAACATATTAGCAGGTGTTCCAATGGCAATAAAGCGGTTCACCTCAATACGACGCATCATAATTTGAATGGCAATGTAGGCACCAAAAGAAAATCCTGCCACCCAAAAAGATGAAGCATTAGGTTCTTTTTCTTGTAGCCAATCACAAGCTGTGCTGGCATCTATTATTTCGTCTCTTCCTTCACCATAAACACCGTCGGAATTACATACCCCTCTAAAATTAAATCTTAAGGTAGAAAATCCATTGTTTTGAAAAGCTTTTTCCATTGTTGCCACAACTTTGCTATACATATTTCCGCCATAAAGTGGGTGAGGGTGCAACAGTAAAGCACAAGGTGCATTGTCTACTTCAGACTTCTTGTATATTCCTTCTAATCTACCTGCAATAGAGCTAATATTCACACGTGTCATGCTATAATTCCTTTGTAAATTTAAGTATAGCAGATTATAGCAAGAAACTTGTATAAAATCAAACTAATATAAAAGTTAAATCCTACTAAACTACTTGACTATTATTTTTAACCTAGCTATAATATGAATATAAAATTTTTAAGAACACAGTGAAAAAGGTTTCAAGTATGAAGTTAAGTACAAAAGGTAGATACGCACTGATGGCAATGATAGATATAGCTATATATTCTAAAGGTGGAGAACATGTGTCATTGTATCAAATATCAACTCGTTGTAACATATCCATGTCTTATTTAGAACAGCTGTTTATTAAGCTTAAAAAAGCTAACTTAGTGCTTTCAGCCAAAGGTCCTAAGGGAGGATATTTACTTTCTAGGTCTAACGAAGAAATTAGTGTTGCCAATGTGGTTGATGCCGTTGATGAAAAGTTAGAGTTTTTAAGATGCAATAATACTAAAGATTGTCTTAAAACAGGCAAGCAATGTAGCACCCATCATCTTTGGAGTAATTTTATGGGTTCAGTTTACAGCTATTTAAGTAGTATCTCTTTACAAAATATATTAGATGATGATTTTGAAATTGCTAATCAAATAATGTTAAAACAAGGATAGATATATTATGAATACAAAAAAACCAATTTATTTAGATTATCAAGCTACAACTCCTGTTGATCCTAAAGTTGTATCAGCGATGGTTCCTTATTTGTTTGAAAATTTTGGCAATCCACATTCTTCAAGTCATGCTTGGGGCTGGGAAGCTGAAACAGCGGTAGATGTTGCCAGAGAACAAGTTGCCAAAGTTATTGGGGCAAATCATAAAGATATTATTTTCACCTCAGGGGCAACAGAGTCTAATAATTTAGCTTTAAAAGGCGTAATGGAGTTTTACAAACAACAAGGCAAAGATCATTTAATTGTATCTCAAGTTGAGCATAAATGTGTGCTGTCTTCTGCCCATTATTTAAGTGAGCGTGGTTTTAAAGTAGATTATTTGCCAGTTAATGAACAAGCCCTTATTGATATTAACCAGTTAAAAGATTTAATTACAGACAAAACAGCTTTGGTTTCTATTATGTTTGTAAATAATGAAGTGGGAACAATTCAAGATGTTAAAGCAATAGGTAAGTTGTGCCGAGAAAAAGGTGTGTTTTTTCATACAGATGCTGCCCAAGCGTTTGGTAAGTTGCCAATTAATGTTGATGAACTGAATATAGATTTAATGAGTATTTCAGCTCATAAAATTTATGGTCCAAAAGGAATTGGAGCTTTATATGTTAGAAGGAAGCCACGTGTTAGAGTTTTACCACAAATGAGTGGTGGTGGTCAAGAAAGAGGTTTGCGTTCGGGAACTTTGCCTACTCATCTATGTGTAGGTTTTGGTGAAGCTGCAAAAATAGCTATGGAAACCATGTCTGATGAACATAAAAAAATTAAAGCATTATCGGATAGTCTTAAAAAACAACTACAAGATGCTTTGCCTAAAATCTATATTAATGGGGATGAAAATAACCGCATACCGGGTAATCTTAATGTAAGTTTTTCAGGGGTTGAAGGTGAAAGTTTATTAATGGGATTTGGTAAAACAATAGCAGTTTCTTCAGGTAGCGCATGTACTTCAGCATCTTTAGAATCTTCATATGTGTTAAAAGCTATGGGAGTAAGGGAAGACTTAGCTCATACATCTATTAGGTTTGGTATGGGGCGTTTCACTACCCAAGAAGAAGTTAATATTACAGCTAAGCATGTTATAGACACAGTTAATCATTTAAGGCACATGAGTCCTATTTGGGAAATGATAGAAGCAGGCATAGACTTAAACACAATAGAGTGGGCAGAAGGACATTAACATATATTTTGTTTTATTTAATTTTACCACCTATGTTCGTTATCTGTGGTGCACTTATAAAGCAATTTAATATGTTTATGGGTGCTAATAAAATAAACAAGATAAGTTCAATTAATATTTATAATTTTTTTACAATAGGAGTATAAAAAATGGCATATTCAAATAAAGTTATTGATCATTATGAAAACCCAAGAAACGTTGGTTCTTTTGGTGCAGATGAAAGCAATGTAGGTACTGCAATAGTAGGAGCTCCTGCTTGTGGTGATGTTATGAAGTTACAAATTAAAGTTGAAGACGGCATAATTAAAGATGCCAAATTTAAAACTTTTGGTTGTGGTTCAGCAATAGCATCAAGTTCGTTAATTACAGAAATGTTAATGGGTAAAACCTTAGATGAAGCATTGCAAATTAAAAATACAGATGTAGTAGAAGAGTTAGAATTACCACCTGTGAAAATACATTGTTCTGTATTAGCTGAAGAAGCAGTAAAAAGTGCAATTGCCGATTATAATAAAAAGCATACAAACTAAATTAATGAGTAAATACTAGCAATGGCAAAGCGTATTGTTGAAATTAATGATAACGCCTTAGAAAGAATTATTAGTCTAATGCAAAGCAGACCAATAATTCCTAAGGGCTTACGTATATCTTTGAAAACGAAGGGTTGCTCTGGTTTATCTTGGAACTTAGACTTTATAGATGCAGTAGAGCCAAGAGATGAGTTAGTAGAGTTTGAGGGGCTAAAAGTTTATTTAGACCCAAAAGCTATCCTTTTTATTATTGGAAGTTCTATTGCTTATGTGAAAACAGACTTAGAAGAGGGCTTTGTGTTTGAAAATCCCAATGAAAAAGGAAAGTGTGGTTGTGGAGAATCTTTTACCATTTAGTATAGTTTGTGAAAAATGTTCAAAGCAAATAGATGTTGTAATTGATAGTTTTTTATGTATACATTGCGGTTGTTTAAACCCTATGAACTCTATAGATTATTTTTCTTACCTTAAGTTACCTGTGTCTATAAATATTAATTTAGAAAATTTAGAAAATAATTATTTACAACTAATGACAATTTATCACCCCGATAAATATAGTAAAAACAATGAGTATTATAACAATGCTATTCAACATAGTAGTTTTTTAAATAGTGCTTATAATACTTTAAAAGATAGTTTGCTAATGTTAGGATACTATTATTTTGTGCATTATAATAAGCACCTCCTTGAAGAAGGTAAAATGTTATATAATAATGTTTTAAATATGGAGTTTTTAGAATATTATGAAATGATAGATGAATCTGATAACACTACTTTGTTGAAAATTTTAGAAGATTTTCAAAAAAAGCATCAAGATGTTTTAAACAGCTTTAATGCTATAGATATAAAAACCAATGCCGAGCTGTTTGAAGAAAACTATATTAATTTAAAATATATAGTTCGCCTAATAGAATTTTGCCAAAATAAAATAGGAAAGCTTTAAATATGTCGTTGTTACAAATTAATGATTCTGCGGTAAAAATTAAAGATGAACAGCAAGAGTATGCCATAGGGATAGATTTAGGCACCTCTAATTCAGCGGTGTCGTATTACACTAATAATGGAGATATCTGTTTACTTGAAATTAATGGTTCAACACTTGTTCCATCTGTTGTATGTTTTACAGAGAATGCAGTGTTTGTTGGGCATGAAGCTATAACAAAAGCTAAAGAAAATAGTAAATATATTGCCATTCGTTCAATTAAAAGGTTAATGGGTAAAACATTTAACGAAGCTTCTAATTTAGGATTGCCCTTTAATATTAAAATGAATGAAAATAAAGATAATTTACTTATAGAAGTTTATCCGCAAGTTTATAAAACCCCTGAGGAAATATCTGCAGAAATTTTAAAATATTTAAAAAGTAACGCAGAAAATTATTTAAAGATATCAATTAAAAAGGCTGTAATTACAGTTCCTGCCTATTTTGATGAGGTAGCTAGGGTTGCCACTAAAAATTCTGCCACACTTAGCAATTTAGAAGTATTAAGGTTGGTTAATGAACCAACATCAGCAGCACTTGCCTATGGCCTAGATACAGATAACGATAATACGTTACAAGGGGTTTATATAGTTTATGATTTTGGAGGTGGAACATTTGATGTTTCTATTTTAAAGTTAGTAAAAGGTGTGTTTAAAGTGTTAGCCACAGGGGGCGATAATTCCTTAGGTGGCGACGATATAGACATGTTAATTGTACAACATATTATAGAAAACAATTCTAGTGCTTTTAACTTTCAATCTATCCAAGATTTACCTTATCATACACAAGAGAAATTGTTAATATATGCGAAACATATTAAAGAATTTTTATCTAATCATGATACATTTAATGGTGTTTGGGAAGATGGTCCTTTAAAAGTGCCTTGTACAATTACAACAAGTACTATGCAGTCTTTTATTAAGCCAATTATAGATAAAACATTAGCAATAACCTCAAATGTATTAAAAGATTCCAAAATATTATTAGCAGACATTAAGGGAATTATTTTAGTTGGTGGTTCTACACGAATCCCATTAATTGCTGAAGAAATATATAAACTGTTTAAATTGCAAGGCTTCAGTAGTATCAATCCCGATGAAGTAGTGGCACTTGGTGCGGGGCATCAGTCTGCCCACTTAATGGGAGTTGTTGATAATGGGCTGTTATTAGATGTTATTCCATTATCATTAGGTATAGAACTACATGGTGGTGCTGTAGAAAAAATCATTTATCGTAATTCATTGATTCCTATTGCAAAAGCACAAGATTTTACTACCTATAAAGATAATCAAACAGCTATCTTAATTCATGTGGTACAAGGCGAGCGAGAACTTGTTGAACATAGTCGTTCTTTAGCTAAATTTTCATTAAAAGGAATACCACCTTTGCCAGCAGGTATGGCAAAAGTGCGAGTTATGTTCACAGTAGATGCCGATGGTTTATTAACAGTAACAGCAGAAGAGCAACATACAAAAATTAAACAAAGCATTGAAGTTAAGCCTACTTGGGGGTTGTCTGTATTAAATATGCGGGAAATGCTTGAAGAATCTTTTGATAATGCTAAGCTTGATGTAGAAGCTAGGTTATTATCGCAGGCAATAGTAGAAGCAGAAGCTATGGTGTCAATAACAGAAAAAGCCTTTATAGAACACATAGAATTAATAGAATTAGATGAAAAACATCTAATATCATCTATAATTTTAGAGGTTAAACAAAATATATTGAATAAAAATAGGCACTTAATTGATTCATCTATTAAAAAGCTAGATGAAAAAAGTAGAGAGTTTGCAGAAAAAATCATGAATAAAAAGATAGACAAGTTATTAAAAGGTAAACACATTAAAGATGTGAATAATATTCTATAAATAATGTGATTTTTCATTTTAATGATTTACTTATAGTTTTTTTTTTATATAATAGTGGAATGATAATATAACGTAAGGTATAGTTTATGACAAAAATAGTCTTTATTACATCAGATGATACAAAATATGAAGTTGATGTGCCAGTTGGAACTTCAATACTTGAAGCAGCCCATAGTAATGGGGTTCCTTTAGAAGGTGCATGCGAGGGCTCATTGGCATGTTCCACATGTCATGTAATTTTAGAAGAAGCCTATTATAAAAAACTTCCTGAAGCAGAAGAAGACGAAGAAGATATGCTAGATTTAGCTTTTGGCTTAACTCCAACTTCAAGATTGGGCTGTCAAATTATTGTGGCTGAAAATTTAGAAGGAATGGTTTTAAGAATACCTTCTAAAACAAGGAACGAAGATTAATTTATCACTAACAACAATCCGTAGAGTTTTAAATGT
This sequence comes from Alphaproteobacteria bacterium, assembly GCA_947460385.1. Lineage (GTDB taxonomy): Bacteria > Pseudomonadota > Alphaproteobacteria > WRAU01 > Hepatincolaceae > CANHGT01. The sequence goes on along the minus strand of CANHGT010000001.1, from coordinate 12,124 downwards.
TAATATATTGGACAGATACACAAGAAATAGCAATACAATTGCAAGAAAAATATCCCGAAGTAGATATTTTTAATTTAAGTTTTGTTGACCTTAAGAAGATGGTAGAATCGCTTGAACATTTTGATGACGATGATACTTCGTGCAACGAGAAAGTTTTAGAAGCAATTCAGTTGTCTTGGTTTAACGAACGAGAAGATTAAATGAATAAAATAACATCGTTTTTTATTAGTATATTTTATTATGTGGGCAATGGGTTTTTGTCATCTTTATCTATTATTGGTGGCAAGGTATTTTTCATATTTTTGGGTATTGTTCATTTTTTTATGCCTCCTATATATTTTAGAGCTATGTGGAGACATTTTGTTGAAATTGCGTTTTTTTCTATTCCTGTTGTTGGCTTAACTTCCTTATTTAGTGGAATGGTGCTAGTTTTACAAAGTTATGTTGGATTTGCCAGATTTTCAGCAGAAGGAGCTATTGCCAATGTTGTTGTAGTAGCTTTAACAAGGGAGTTAGGTCCAGTATTAACTGCCCTTATGGTAGCAGGACGTATATCAGGTTCAATTGCCGCAGAAATTGGCACTATGCGTGTTACCGAACAAGTAGATGCTTTATATACTATGTATGTTAATCCTATCAAATATCTTATATCTCCAAAAATCATTGCAGGCATTTTAGCCTTACCTGTTTTAGTTTTATTGTCTGATATTATTGGAGTTATGGGAGGATACTTAATTTCCGTATTCCAATTAGGTTTTATTAGTAGTGTATATTTAAGCAGTACTTGGAGTTTCGTAACAATGGGAGATATTCTTTCGGGCATAGTTAAGGGAGCATTTTTTGGCTTAATTATTACAGGAATAGGCTGTTATTATGGTTATACAAGCAAGGGTGGTTCTAAGGGTGTTGGAAAATCTACTACTAATGCCGTTGTTGTAGCATCTATCTTAATATTTATTGTAGATTATATTTTAACTTTAATATTTTTTAAATCTTAGGTAGGCATTCACTATATGGGTAATACAGCAATCCAAATTTCTAATTTATATAAATCTTTTGGGGAAAATCACGTTATAAAAAATGTTAGTTTAACCGTTCCCAAAGGTTCTTCGTTTACTTTAATTGGTAAGTCGGGAGTTGGTAAATCTGTATTAATTAAAAATATTTTAGGAATAATTAAGCCAGATAGTGGTGTGATTCAAGTTAATGATATCAATATGACAGAGGTAAAGCAGAAAGATCGCATACAAGTCAATAAAAAGATTGGTTTGGGTATGTTATTTCAAGGTTCTGCATTATTTGATAGCTTAAATATTAGAGACAATATTGTTTTTGGCATACATGTGCATAGCAAATTAACTAATGATGAAGCAGATCATATTGCCCTAGAACATATTAAAATGGTCGGGCTTAGTGAACACATTTTAAAACAATATCCATCTGAAATTTCAGGTGGTATGCAAAGAAGGGTAGCATTAGCTAGATTAGTAGCAATGAAACCTCAATTGATTTTTTTTGATGAACCAACAACAGGTTTAGACCCTATTATGTCTGATATTATTAATAATTTAATTGTTGATATTAGGGGATACCTAAATGCGACTTCTTTTAGTATTACACACGACATGAATAGTGTAAGAAAAATATCTACCCATATTGCTATGATATCCAATGGAGAAATTATTTGGCAAGGAAGCCCAAATAACATTGATAATAGTGGCAATAATATTGTAGATAAATTTGTTCGAGGAGATTCTAAATAATTAACTATAATAATAAATCGGAGTCAATGAAATGCGTTATTTTATTTTTTTAACTATATTGCTGTTTACAAGTGTTTTAAAAGCTGAAAATTATATTGAATCAGATAAAGTTCTATTTAATTACTATTCAGGCAATTATATTAAGAATGCCCAAGATATTGCTAACTATAAAGAATTAACAACAAAGAATTTTCAAGATTATTTAAATGCACATAAAGACCCTTTAACACTAGAAGATTTTGCTAATTATTCTAATATTCAAATTGCCTTATTGCAGTTTGAGTTGTCGGCAAAACTAATTACCAGTAAGGTTGCTAAAGAAATTACTACCAACTTAAATAAACAATGGGAAGAAAGAATAAAAGCTGTAGAAATTAGCAATATCAATGCTAATGTTTTAGCTTCTTATGCTGATTTTAAAATGTATTCTTTAATGTTTGTTAGTATTTTTAGCAAGATGTCTGAAGGACCTAAAGTTCAAGATATGTACAAGCAAGTTTTAGAGATAGATGAAAATAATTATATTGCCAATATCGGCTTAGGTAAATGGAATTTGTTTGTTCCTAGTGTTGGTGGTGGAGATTTAACAGAAGCTAACCAACATCTTAGTAAAGCTTTGGCATCATCTAAGAATAACTTAGAAAAATTTATAGCATATTTATGGTTATCACAAGTAGCTTTAAAAGCTGAAGATTTATATAAGTATCAAACTTATATAGAAAACATGCAATCTTTTACAGAGTTTAAAGATGGAACTGTTCTGAAGGCAATACAGCAAATCAATAAAGATGGCAAAATACTAGGTGCTGAATAATAGCCATATAGTTAAATTATTTTAATTTAGCTATTAAGACTGTGCAAATTTACCAAAGTATAAAGAATTAGCCACATAGATTAATTCTTTATACTTTATATAATGTTTTGTTTACAAAGTATGTTGTACATCTACAGCTAACTATTTATATTTTTAACCCTTCTAGCTTTTTCAGTCTGCTGTAATAACTACACTTAGCGTCTTGCTTATATCAGTACGAAATCAAATTATTTATACATTTTAAATATGAATAGTACAATTAACTTTAATTTTATAAATTACCTGTTATACTAGATAAAAGTTATGGAATTTTATAGGAGAGCAAGTGATATCTAGTATTTTTATAATTATTATAGGCTGTTATTTCATAGGTTCTTTACCTTATGGATTAATTTTAGTTAAACTTTTTAAAGGTCAAGATATACGGAATATTGGCTCTAAAAATATTGGTGCAACAAATGTTTTAAGAGCAGGTTATCCATTTTTAGCATTAATGACTTTATTTTTAGATTCTTTTAAAGGGGCATTATCTGTACTTTTAGTAGCTTATTTTTACAACAATGTAGTAATTGCTAATATAGAAATTAATTTAAGCATGTTAGCTGGCGTATCTGCTGTTTTAGGTCATATTTTTCCTGTGTGGCTGAAATTTAAAGGCGGTAAAGGGGTTGCTACAGGCTTTGGTACGATGTTAATTGTTAATCCGTTAATATCTGCTTTTGTTTTAATTGTATGGCTATTAACTGCTATTATTACCAGATATTCTTCCCTATCTGCAATCTTAGCTACTTTATCACTTCCTATATTCATGTATTTTATGAATAATGATTTGTTCTATTATGTTTTATTTATCTCTTGTATAATTTTATTTAAACATAAAAGTAATATTATTAAATTAATAAAGAAACAAGAAACTAAAATAACTTTTAAAAAGAAATAATAAAAGATATCCAATGTCAAAAAATAATCAGTTAGTAAATATTTTACAATTAATACGTACAAAAAATGTTGGTCCCGTTGTATATATGCAAATGGTAGAGCAATTTGGTTCAGAAAGTAATGCTTTATCGGTTATTCCTAAATTACAAAGTAGGAGAAGTAAAAAATTTGAAATAGCTTCCCGTGCTTCTGTTGAAGATGAAATAGCTGAATGCGAAAAGCAAGGAGTAGAAATCATTACTTATTTAGATGAATACTATCCGCCCTTATTAAAACATATTTATGACTTTCCTCCCGTATTATTTTTAAAAGGACACAAACATTTATTAAGAAAATCTGCAGTTGCCATAGTGGGATCTCGCAATTGCTCATTGTTTGCCCAGAAAGCTACTTTTAATTTAGCTAAAGATTTAGGTAGTAAAGGATTTTTAGTAGCCTCAGGAATGGCTAGGGGCATTGATTCTGCAGCCCATGAAGGAGCTTTAGAAAAAGGTACAGTAGCTTTTTTAGGTGGAGGGGTAGACAATATTTATCCGCCACAATCTAAAGATTTATACCATAAGCTTTGCAATCAAGGGGCTGTTGTTTCAGAATTTCCTATTGGAACCCAACCTATACCCGCACATTTTCCCACCCGTAATCGTTTAATATCGGGCATGTCTAGGGGGATAGTTGTAATGGAAGCTTCTATAAAGTCGGGCAGCATTATTACGGCACGCTTAGCTTTTGAACAAGGTAGAGAAGTAATGTGTTATCCGAGCTCTCCGGGCAATAAAAGTTCAGGGGCAAACATGTTAATTAAGGAAAATCAAGGTGTCTTAATTGAAAATATAGATGATATTTTAAAAGTATTAACCAAAGAACAAGTTTTAAAAGAAAAAACATTCTCTCGTTACACACATAATAAAACTGTAGAATTAGTAGAGCAGAACTTAAGTGTTGCAAGAAAATATTTAAAATCATCTCTTTCTTATAATCCAATACATTTAGATGTTTTAATTTCTAGCAGTAATTTAGATGCACAACATATTAACATCGCACTAATTGAGTTAGAATTAGATGGTTATATTGAAAGATTTTCTAGTGGTAGAGTTGCTCTTTTAAAACCAATTGATAACGAATAAATAATTATTTAAGGTAATATAAATGAAATTAGTAATAGTTGAATCGCCAAGTAAAGCTAAAACAATTAATAAATATTTAGGTAAAGACTATAAAGTAGTTGCAAGTTATGGTCATATAAGACAATTAGTGTCTAAAAGTGGTTCTGTACAGCCTGAAAATGATTTTGCCATGGTTTGGGAAGAAACTATTCAAGCAAAAAAAAATCTTAAAGAAATAGTAACGTTAGTTAAAAGTTGCGATGAGCTGTATTTAGCAACCGATCCCGATAGGGAAGGAGAAGCAATTTCATGGCATCTTATTGCCTGTTTAACAGATAAAAAAGCCTTAAAAAAAGGTCTAACAATTAGGCGTGTAGTATTTAACTCTATAACGAAAGATAACATTTTAGAAGCTTTTAATAATGCCCGAGATATAGACGATAATCTAGTATCAGCGTATATGACACGCACAGCACTAGATTACTTGGTGGGCTTTAGTATTTCACCAATACTGTGGAGGAAAATGCCGGGTAGTCGTTCAGCAGGACGTGTACAATCTGTAGCATTAAAAGTTATTTGTGAGCGAGAAAACGAGATAGATGATTTTAAATCAGAAGAATATTGGTCATTTTTAGTAGATTTATTAGATAATAAAAAACAAAGTGTTAAAGCTAAACTTATTCAAATAGATAGCCAACAAATAGAAAAACAACCCGTTAATAATGAAACAGATGCTTTAGCCATTAAAGACCGCATTAGCAAGGGTGAGTTTATTTTAACCAACATTGAAAATAAAAAACTAACTCGTAACCCATTTGCTCCATTTACCACCTCTACATTACAGCAAGATGCCTTTAACAAGCTAGGTTTTTCAGCTAAAAAAACTATGCAGGTTGCCCAAAAGTTATATGAAGGTATTAATATAGATAAAGAAACAGTGGGTTTAATAACCTATATGAGAACAGATGCTACACAAATTGACCCAGCATTCTTAAATAATATGAGGTCTTACATTGTAAGCCAATTCAGTGATAAATATTTATCTACAAGTTTAAGAGTGTACAAAACTAAGGCAAAAAATGCCCAAGAAGCCCATGAAGCGATCAGACCAACCGCAATTGAAAGACAGCCAGATGATCTAAAATCATTCCTAGAAGACGATGCTTTTAAATTATATAGCCTTATTTGGAAACGTACCATAGCATCTCAAATGAGTAGTGCTTTGTATGATGTTTGCTCTTATGATATTAATGCAAGTAACGATAAAATAAATCTAAAAGCTACAGGCTCTATTCTAAGTTTTGACGGCTTTTATAAAGTGTATAAGGTAGATTTAGATGAAAAAGATAAAACCCTGCCTAAAATTGAACTAAACGCTAATTTAAAAGTAGAGAACGTAGAAAATAAACAACACTTTACAGAAGCGCCAGCTAGGTACTCAGAAGCTACTTTAGTTAAAAAGTTAGAGGAAATGGGAATTGGTCGCCCATCAACATATGCTAGCATTATGTCTGTTTTACAGGAACGCAAGTATGTAAATATAGATAAGAAACGCTTTATTCCAGAGGCAAGGGGTAGAATATTAAGTGTGTTTTTAGATAAATTTTTTGCCAAATACGTAGAATACGACTTCACTGCAAATTTAGAAAAGCAATTAGACGAAGTATCAAGTGGTGATGCCAATTGGAAAAAGGTTTTAGGAGATTTTTGGGTAAGCTTTGATGCAAATATCAAAACCGTAGAAAAAATTACTATTCCTGAAATTATGGAAACTATAAATAAAGCTATATTACACCATTTTGTACAAGAAAATGTGAAATGTCCGAAGTGTATAGAGGGCGATGTACAAATTAAAAATTCTAAATTTGGAGCTTTTATTGGTTGCTCTAATTATCCTGAATGCACATATACCAATCAATTAGAAATTATAGATGAGCAAGTTAGCATGCAAAATAACGACAATCAAGCCTTAGGTTTAGACAGCAGTGGGAAAGAAATTTTTGTTAAAAAAGGACCATACGGTTATTATGTAGAAAAAACCGATGAGCAAACTAAAAGGGTGGCTATTCCAGCCACAATAGATGCTACAAAATTAACGTTAGAGCAGGCAATATTCTTTATTAATTTACCACTACAGCTAGATTCTGATATGAGTTTTGCAATTGGTAAATTCGGTCCATATATTAGAATTAGCAAAGAATTTTATTCATATAAAGAAGACATCTTTACAATTACTGCAGAAAAAGCAAAACAAGTTGTTCAAGAGCAAAAACAAAAGAAAGAAGGTAAGGTATTAGGCTTACATGATGTTACAAAACTAAATATAATGTTGAAATATGGTAGATATGGTGTATACTTATATTACGATGGAAAAAATATTAAGATACCTAAGGAATATAAAAATAAAGACTTATCTTTGGCAGATGCTATTAAAATAATCAATACTGAAGAGAAATAATCGTATGAAACAAAAATCATTTTTTAATAAACAATCTAGGTCAAGTCATTCAAATTCTAATAAATCAAGCAATTCTTTTAAAAAAAAGAGCGGGGGATTTAGGGGTGATAAACAAATAAAAACTAAAAACTTTTTTGGTAAATCTCGGGTGTCAATTGAACTCATTGTAGATTATTTAGCAAAAAATGCGGTGTTAGAATTAAATACGTTTTTAGAACAGTTAAATATTTCAGGCAAAGATCAAGAAAGTGTGTTGTTTAAAATACAATTACTATTAAAAAATAAAGTTATTAAAACCGAAAATAACGATACTTTTGTGTTTAATAAAGGTTTGATTCCTAATAGTGAGTATTATCAAGTTGTTTTATTAAATATTTTAGATAATGTAGTAGCAGAACATTTTATTTGTAAAGTTTCCGCACTAGATGGGACAGCGGTTAAAGAAACCGATGTATTAATTTATGATGTTAATAAAAATTTAATGCACAAGCGTATTGTGGCTAGGCTTGTAGTAGAACATGAAAAAATAATTGCGGAACCATTATTGTACTTAGATAGCAATACCATAGCTTTTCCTAAAAATAATGCTAATGCCACACAAGAAAGCTCTATTAAAGGTGTGTATAAGAGAGAGGAAGGCTTTGATTATTTAATTCCCTTAAGTTTCCGTTCTCGTAAAGATATTATTTTAAATAACGCTCCTAAAGACCTAATTGAGGGCAGTATAATTAAGGCAAGCTTAGTTAAAGGAGATAGGGTAATACCTTCTGAGGCTGATTTTATTGAGGTTGTTGCAATGGCAAGCGAAGTAAAATCTTCATCTATGATGTCGGTGTATCAATTTGATTTACCATATGAATTTTCAAGTGAAGTAACACAAGAAGCTAAAGAAGCTAAAGCATGCACCATAGATAATAGGCGAGATGTTAGGCATTTACCCCTTGTAACAATAGATGATGAAGATGCAAAAGATTTTGATGATGCTATTTGGGCAGAAGCAATACAAGATGGCAGTGGAGCATATAAATGTTATGTGGCAATTGCCGATGTTTCTCATTATGTGGCGATTAACTCGGAGCTAGATAAGGAAGCATTGGTTCGTGGTAACTCAGTATATTTGCCAGGTTTTGTAATTCCCATGTTGCCTAAAGAGTTATCTAATGGTTGGTGTTCTTTAAACCCACAAGAAGATAGGGGTTGTTTATTATGCGAAATGGTGATTAATAGAAATGGTGAAATTGAAACTTTTGATTTTTCTCGTGGGCTTATGAAATCAAAAGCAAGGCTAACCTATAAAGAAGTACAAAATGCTTTAGATGGCAATATTAATGATCATATTGCTCCAATATTTACTGAGGTAGTAAAACCTATTTATGAGTGCTATAAATTATTAGATAAAGCAAGGGAAAGAAGGCACACATTAGAAATCCATTCCCAAGAAACTAAAATTCTGTTAGACAATGACGATAATTTGTTGTCAATAAAAATTAGAGAATCTTTAATATCCCATAAAATAGTTGAAGAATTTATGGTGTCAGCAAATGTGGCAGCAGCAAAATTCACAGGTGTAGCAGGTTATTCGCAAAAAGGCTTATGTGTTTATAGGGTGCATGATAAACCAACCCAAGAAAAACTTGTGAATTTTATCCAACAATTAAAAGCATTTGATATTCCTGTGCGAGATATTAAATTATCTGAAACTAAAATTAGTGGAGACTTTTTTAATAGTTTTGTAAAAAAATACAGTAAAGAATATTTTATTGTATCTTTAAATGAAATTATTTTACGTTGCCAAGCTCAAGCTGTGTATGATGTGAACAATATTGGGCATTTTGGTTTATCTTTAAAAGAATATAGTCATTTTACCTCACCTATTCGTAGATATGCCGATTTAATGACACATAGGCTAATCCTACATATTTTAGATAAAGATAATAATAAGTTTGATTACACACGAGGCGATGTTACAACAATAGCCGAGAATATTTCTATAACCGAACGTAAAGCATTTTCAGCAGAAATGACAGCAAAAGAGCGAATTATTACCAGATGGTTAGCAGATAAAATAGGTGAAACCTTTGAAGCCTATATTTCTACAATTACCAAAGCAGGAATGTTTATTGGTTTGAAAGAGAATGGAGCAAGCGGATTAATCCCAATGCGTACTATTAGCACTCAATTTGCTGATTTTGATTCAGAACGCAATATGATTTTAGACCGTGCTACGAAAAAAACTTATAAAATAGGTCAACCCGTACAAGTAATATTAACCGAAGCAGATACTATTCGTGGATTATTAACTTTTAAACTTAGCAGTAGTAATGCTAGAAGTAAGTATGCTAGGTAGAATATTGATAATTGTAACAAATTCTGTGTTCCTAGTGTGCCAATAAACTAACTAATTTATTTATATAAGGCAATAAAAAATGAAAAACAGTATTCTATCTATTTTTAAAATTGGTATTGGTCCTTCTAGTTCTCATACACTCGGTGCCATGCTTATTGGCAATATGTTTTGCAAAACTTTAGAAGAAAAAGATTTAACATGTAACATTAACAGAATAAAAGTAGATTTGTACGGCTCTCTATCTCTTACAGGGCGTGGACATTTAACAGATGTTGCAATAATTTTAGGCTTAAGTGGTAGGTTGCCTGAAACTATTACTTCTAAAGAAATTGAAGATATTATTGCCAATGTAACTGCTACTAATAGTTTACATGTAAACAATACACACCGTATTTCTTTTATTAGAGATAAAGATATTGTTTTTAATCCAACTTTTTTAGATCTTCATGAGAATGGTGTAACTATTAGTGCTTATAATGAAAATGAACTTTTATTAGAAAAAACATATTTTTCTGTAGGTGGTGGTTTTGTTAAAGAAAAGGACTCATTTTTTGATGAAGATTCCTCAGGTACTGTTAAATTAGCTATAGATTTTAAATCTGTTCAAGATATTCTAGATTTATGCAAAACCCATGGTAAAAGTATATCTGAAATTGCTTTAATGCGTGAAATGCAACACTTGTCAAAACAAGAAATTTATGATTACTATAAAAAAATCTGGGAAGTTATGGATTGTGCAATTAATAACGGTTTAAATACTTTTGGAGTATTGCCCGGTGCTTTACATTTACCAAGAAGAGCAGGAGATTTATATAAAAAGCTTAATGATCCGAACAATTCAATGCAACAAGATGATTTTAACACTATTAATTGGATTAGTGCTTTTGCACTTGCAGTAGCTGAAGAAAATGCGGCAGGACATAAAGTTGTTACAGCACCAACCAATGGTGCATGTGCAATTACCCCTGCGGTTATGGCTTATTATAATAAGTTTTATAAGAAATTGAATGATGATGATGTGGTTAAATTTTTATTAACAGCGTCAGCTATTGGTTATATTTATAAACTTAATGCTTCAATTTCAGGAGCAGAAGCAGGGTGTCAGGCTGAAATAGGGGCAGCTAGTTCTATGGTAGCAGTATCTATAGCTGAAATGTTAGGAGCCAGCCCTGAAATAGCTTGTTGTGCGGGTGAAATTGCTATGGAACATCATTTAGGATTAACTTGCGATCCTGTGGCAGGCTTAGTTCAAATTCCTTGTATAGAAAGAAACGCATTTGGAGCGGTTAAAGCGGTGATGTCTGCAAAAATGGCTATGGCTAGAAATGAAAATAATCCTCCTGTAGTTAGTTTAGACAATGTAATTAAAACAATGTTTAATACTGGAAAAGATATGGATTCTAAATACCGAGAAACTTCTCTAGGTGGTTTAGCCTCTGTTATTAAATGTGAATTAAAATAAGACTGTTCTATGCGAATTTTATTAATTGTTATAATCATTATTACTTTTACTTCTATTGTTGCCGTAGCAAATTCACAAAATAATAGTTTGAATCATAAGCAAGTAGAAAATCTTATTATGCAAGATGCCAAAGCCTTTAATGAGTTTTGTGATCTTTACCAAATAGCTACTCGTAGTTATATTTACATAGGAACTAACCCTAACTTGCCTATACCTTTGCTAGTATTTTGGCATATGAACATGCAGTTCGATATAAGCACTTTAAATTTTAATAATTATAATCAAAACAACCAAGTTATTGATTCTAACTTTTCTAGTGAAAGTATTCAAAAGTTGAATCCTCATTTGGCTAGTATTTTTGTTTTTCCTAATTTATTAAGTGTGGCAGTGCAAGAATCTTTATCTGATGGTTCATACCTAGGAACATTTAATAATAATGTATTCAAGATAGTAGGAGAACAGCTTCCAATTAAAAAAAATCAGTCTTTTTCTTATAAGATACTAATATTTGCTGGAGAATATCAGCATAATAATAAAAAAATATACCAATTTATTCCTTTTAACCAAGAAAATATTTTAACCAATATTTTAATATTAAACAACATGGTAAAAGAGAGTCCCGAAGGGCAAAAAATGGTTGCTTCTTTAAGTAAATTACCTATTATTTTAGCATCTAATAATCAAGATTTTATGAATGCGCATTTACGTAGCTTGTCTATGTATTTATCTGTAGATTTAGAAGGATTAAAGAATTTACAATCAGATCAATTAATCAATTTAATAAATAGCAATGTAGGCGATGACATAAAATTTATTAAAAAGACGTATGATAACGCTTATAAAGAACTATGTAAAAGCAAATAATTATCTATATCATAATTCCTATACATGAGCAAAAGTTCAGCTTGAACGCCTATTTTTACATGAATATGATTTAATTAATCATTAAGGTATTATGAACAAGTTTCATATAAGGTCTTTTATATAGTTGCTTTGCAACTTGCGTGTCATTCTGCACAAGTTATGCTAGCTAAAGCTAGAATTATATATAGTTGCTTTGCAACTTGCGTGTCTTTATAAGGCACAAGATAAGTGCTACGCACAATATTTATACAGTTGCTTTGCAACTTGCGTGTCATTCTGCACAAGTTATGCTAGCTAAAGCTAGAATTATATACAGTTGCTTTGCAACTTGCGTGTCTTTATAAGGCACAAGATAAGTGCTACGCACAATATTT